>NZ_JBKGHJ010000218.1:0-13442 GCF_046520365.1 Corallococcus sp. 4LFB | reverse complement strand
CGCTGCTCCGGCGCCGCTCGCGGAAGCACCCGAGCGCGCGTCACCTCCGGCCCGGGACGTCCCGCTCCAGCTGGAGCCGCCCGGGCTGCTGGGCGGTGGGCTGCTGAAGGGTCCTCCGTCGACGGGGCGGACGCTCCGCAACGTCCCAGGGTCGGAGCCGGACCCCAAGGCGCTGGCGGCCCGTGAGGCGGAGGAGGCGCGTCAGCGGGTGGATGGCTGGGCCAGGGACGCGACCGCGTCCGCGCGGGCCTCCGGTGCGACGCCGCCGTACTTCGCGAAGCTGCGCCAGGGCTTCGCCGAGCGGCTCGTGAACCCGCCTCCTCCCAACGCGCAGGTGGTCCTGGGCCGGCTGAAGCGCGAGCAGCTGGAGGCCATCGAGCGGTTCGGCCGGACGGGCTCGCCCTTCACGCCCCAGGAGCGGGACGTCCGCCGCGAGACGTCCGACCGGCTGCGCGCGGCCGTGGAGGCCGGGCGCGCGGCGGACATGTACATGACCGACGTGACGGCCCCCATCCTCGCGCTCGTCGCCATCGTGGAGGTGCGGCAGGCGCGCGACGGCAGCCTGATTGACCTCCAGGTGCTGGAGGGCTCCGGGGACCCGAAGTTCGACAGCTGGGCGGTGTCCCATCTGCGTGATGCGCTCGCCAGCGCGGACGCGCCCAGGGCGGACGGCATGGGCATCCGCGAGGACGGGATGCGGACCCGCTGGCGGTTGGAGGAGTACCTGGGCAACCCCCGCGTGCGGGTCCACCTCATCTCCATCTACTGACTCATCCCCCTCCAACGCGGTTGCCCGTCGCGGCGTCCAGCACGTGAAGGCCGCCCCACTGCGACACGTGCCCCCGGAGGAATGCAGCGCCGGCGCGGCGAGTCCGTCCGGGGCGAGGAAGTGCCGGTCGCCGGAGCCTCCCTCGCGGCGGCTCACGTGGCCGGGACGCGCACCGCGCCCGTGCCGCCCTGCATGCGCATCCCCATGAGGGCCTGTCTGTTCGCCGGGGACGGGCCATGACGACCTCCTCTCGAGCGGGGTCGTTGGAACACGAAAGCCCCCTCCCTCCGCGCGGGAGGAAGAGGGCCTTGCGCGCTCACGCCAGCGTCAGGCGACGACTACGGCACCGTGGCCTTCACGGAGACGCCCGAGTACGAGGAGTAGCCGCGCACGGAGACGTACCAGGTGCCGGCCGCGGGGGCGGAGAAGGAGCAGGTCTCCGCGTTGCCGCTGAGGTACGGGCGGCAGTTGTACGCCGTCGTCGTGGGCTGCGAGCCCTGGCGCACGTAGAGGTCCGCGTCACCCGTGCCACCGGACTGCTCCACCGACAGGGACGAGGAGCCCGCGGGGACGGTGATGGCGTAGTGCTTCCAGGTGCCGGAGGAGCCGGAGAGGTTGGTCTGGCTGAGCAGCGTCACCGTCGGCTGCGACGAGCCGTTGATGGTGTTGGTGATCCAGCTCTCGAAGGACGACACGCGGCCGTACATGCCCGGGTACCGCGAGTCGGCGCAGCCGTAGCCCCAGCTCACGATGCCCGCGAGCACGCGGGTGCTGCCCTTGAGGACGGTGAGGGGACCGCCGCTGTCACCCTGGCAGGAGTCCTTGCCCGGGGCCGCCGCGCCCAGCTGGTCCGCGGAGATGGTCTCGTCGGGGTAGCTGGCCTGCGCGGAGGCGTTGCTGATGACGTTCACGTCCACCGTCTGGAGCGTCGTCGGCAGCGAGGAGGAGCCGCTGGACAGCGTGCCCCAGCCCGTGACGCGCGCCACGGCGCCGACGCCGCCCACGCCCGCCGCCGCGTCCGCCGCGGTGACCAGCGGGATGGCCTTCGCGTTCGCGCCGCTCAGGTCCAGCGGCGAGGACAGCTTGAGCAGCGCCGCGTCCTTGCCCACGTTCGCGTCCACGTAGCCCGGATAGACGAACACCTGGGCCACGGTGCGGACCTGCCCGCCGGTGGTGGAGGTGCGGTTGGTGACGCCCGCCACGATGCGGCCCGGCTTGGAGATGCTGCCGCCCGAGTTCACGCAGTGCTGCGCGGTGAGGATCCAGTTCTCGTTGATGATGGAGCCGCCGCAGAAGTGGCTGCCGCCGCTGCTCTGCAGCGACACCTGCCACGGGTTCGCCGCGATGGTGGTCGACGTGCCACCGACGATCTCCTGCGAGGTGGCGGCGGGGGCCGGGGTCTCCGGCTGCGCCTGCTTCTCCTCGGCGGCCTGGGGACCGCAGCCAACGACCAGCAGCGACACCACGCTGGCGGCTGCCCAGCGACGCACGATCTGACCCGAAACCATGTGAACCTCGCATTAATTGGAAAGTATGAAGCGCGAGGATTGTGGAGGAATCCGGAAGGAAATGTAAACACCCCACCTGGTGATTTATTGTAACTGGATAACTACTGTGATGGGGTTTCTGGAATCTACTCCGTGACGAAGGTGAAGCCCGGGGACACTTCCAGCCGGTAGCCGGGGTCCTCGAAGAGGACGCGGGTGCCGGTGCCCTCCAGCATGTCGCGCACGTGGCTCACGTGGACGCGCAGCGCGTTGTCATGCAGCCGCGGGTCGTAGTCCGCGTTCCACATGGCGCGCACGCAGTCCTCCTTCGCCAGGGTGCGCCCCGGCTGGCGGGCCAGGGCATAGAGCAGCCTCCGCGGCAGGGCGCGGCGCTCCAGGGAGACGGTCTTCCCCGGGGCTCGCAGCTCGTGGCGGCGGGCGTCCAGCACCACCTGCTCCGGCGCGGGCGGGACGGGCGTGAGCATCGGGTCGTCCACCTTCGGCTGGAAGGGGACGGGGGCCGGGGGGGAGGCACCGGCTTCAAGGGGGGGCGACTGCCGCTGAGCGGGGGCCTCCGGAGACGCGGACGGTGTGGCCTGCGGCGCTGCGGCGAGGAGGAGGACGAGGAGGGCGCTGGGGGTGGCCATACTCTGGAGCGGCAGGTCTTTCCGGCAGGAGCGGGGGGAGGGCCCCACCCCGGGATCGCTGCGCGCGGTCAAGATGTAATTGACAACCGTTGTTGAATGCAATCATCTCTTACGCCCATGACCCTCGCCGAGCAAGTGGCATCGACGCGACGCGCAGTGGTCCGGCTGCTCACCCAGAAAGTGGGTGAACAAACGGATCGACCGCTGATGCAACTGCTCGTGCTGAAGAACATCGGCATCCACGGCATCCACAGTCAGGCCGTCATCGCGGAGCGGTTGCTCATCGACGCGCCCGCCGTGAGCCGGCTGGTGGACCGCCTGGAGGAGGACGGGCTGGTGGAGCGCCGCGCGGGGGAGAACCGCCGCTGCGTGCGCCTGGAGATCACCGACGCGGGGCGCCAGGAGATCCGGGCCCTGGAGCGCGCCGCGGAGTGGGTGGATGTCCAGGCGCGCGCGTTCCTGTCGCCGCCGGAGGTCGTGGAGCTGTCGCGCCTGCTGGAGAAGCTCCAGACGGGGCTGTGCCAGCTGCTGGGCACCGAAGCCGCGGCCCCGCGCAAGGACGCCCCGCCCTTCGCGCCGGCCGCCCGCAACGACGACGGGTGACGACGGGAGGAGGAAGGACGGGTCCCTGACCCACCCTTCCACCGCCCCGCCGCCACCCGTGTGCCACGTCCGGGGGGGATGGGGTGGGGAGCCTGACTACCGGTGACGCGGGATGTTGCGGGCCACGTGCAGGGCCCACGCCTCCGCGGAGTCCAGCTCCGCGCGGGCCTCCGCGTAGCGGTCCTTCGCCGCTTCACTGGCGTCGTTGGCGAAGATGGCGTCGTGCAGCTCCTTCTGCGCCCGGCTCAGCCGCAGGCTGGTCTGCAACCACAGCCGGGCCGCCATGCGCGGCGTGATGACCACCTGGGTGGGGTCCCACGCCTCCAGGGCGGCGTAGTCAGCGGAAGACAGCTCTTCGGAGTGGGGGGCCTGCTCGGTTCGTGCGTTCATGCCCGGATGTTCGCCACGGATTCCGGGCAGGGCATCCGGGCCACCCGGGCAGGAAGACGGCCACTGGTGAGCAGTCAAGGACAGTTCCTTCATCCCCTGGGGTACTCGCATTCCTTGATTTGCGGGAAAAATCAATACAGTGAGGTTGGGGAAATGCCTTCCACACTGCAACCATGGAGGGATTGGGTGGCCTTCTCCTAGAATCCTCCGCTCCATGCGTGACGCGAGAGGGATTCCCTGGACCTGAACACCTTGAACAAGCTGCTCACCGTCGGCGTCCAGAACGGGGCTTCGGACATCCACTTCCGCCCGGGCGATCCGCCCATCTACCGGGTGAACGGGGTGCTGCGGCCGCTGAAGATGGAAAAGCTTCAAGCGGATCACACGAAGCAGGTGGCGATGCACGTGATGAATGATCCGCTGATGAAGGCGCAGGTGGACAGCGTGCAGGAGTGCGACTCGTCCTACAGCCTTCCGGGCGTGGCGCGCTTCCGCGTGAACATCTACCGGCAGCGCGGCTCGCTGGCGTGCATCCTGCGCATCATCCCGGATGAGATTCCCAGCATCGACGGGCTGGGGTTGCCGCAGGTGCTGAAGACCATCGCGGGCAACGAGCGCGGGCTGGTGCTGGTGACGGGGGCGACGGGGTCCGGCAAGAGCTCCACGCTGGCGTCGATGATCAACCACATCAACCACACGGAGAGCCTGCACATCCTCACCATCGAGGACCCCATCGAGTTCATCTACAAGAACGTGAAGTCCTCCATCTCCCAGCGCGAGATTGGCCCGGACACGGCGAACTTCGCCATCGCGCTGAGGGCCGCGCTGCGTCAGGACCCGGACGTCATCCTGGTGGGCGAGATGCGCGACACGGAGACCATCGACATCGCGCTGAAGGCGTCGGAGACGGGCCACCTGGTGCTGTCCACGGTGCACACCACGGACGCGTCGCGCACCATCAACCGCCTGGTGTCGGTGTTCCCGGCGGAGGAGCAGACCATGGTGCGCATGCGCCTGGCGGACTCGCTCAAGGCGACCGTCTCCCAGCGCCTCCTGCCGCGCGCCACCGGCAAGGGCCGCACGGTGGCGCTGGAGATCATGGTGCAGACGAAGACGGTGGAGCAGTACATCCGGGACGACCGCGCCGCGGAGCTGAAGGACGTCATCGAGAAGGGCCGCGACATGTTCGGCATGCAGTCCTTCGATCAGCACCTGACGCAGCTGTACCGCGCCGGGGACATCACGCTGGAGACGGCGCAGAGCGCGGCCTCCAACCCGGCGGACTTCCAGCGCGCGCTCGAGTTCGACTGAAGGCGCGCGCCGGAGGCAGGGCGGCGGACTACTTCTTCGCGGACGGTTTGTGGATGTTCGCGAAGAAGTCGTTGCCCTTGTCGTCCACGACGATGAAGGCCGGGAAGTCGACCACGTCGATCTTCCACACGGCCTCCATGCCCAGCTCGGCGTACTCCAGCACCTCCACCTTCTTGATGCAGTCCTGCGCCAGCCGCGCCGCGGGGCCGCCGATGGAGCCCAGGTAGAAGCCGCCGTGCTTCTTGCAGGCCTCCGTGACGGCCGGGGAGCGGTTGCCCTTGGCCAGCATCACGAAGCTGCCGCCCTCCGCCTGGAACTGATCCACGTACGCGTCCATGCGGCCCGCGGTGGTGGGGCCGAAGGAGCCGGACGCGTAGCCCTCCGGCGTCTTCGCCGGGCCCGCGTAGTAGACCATGTGGTCCTTGAGGTACTGGGGCATGCCCTCGCCCCGGTCCAGGCGCTCCTTTATCTTCGCGTGCGCGATGTCGCGCGCCACCACCAGCGAGCCGGACAGCGACAGGCGCGTCTTGATGGGGTAGCGCGACAGCTCCGCGCGCAGGTCGCTCATGGGGCGGTTCAAGTCCAGCTTCACCACGTCGCCGGACAGGTCCGTCTCCGCCGTCTCCGGCAGGTACTTCGCGGGGTCCGTCTCCAGCGCCTCCAGGAAGACGCCGTCGCGCGTAATCTTCCCCAGCGCCTGCCGGTCCGCGGAGCACGACACGGCGATGGCCACCGGGCAGGACGCGCCGTGGCGGGGCAGGCGGATGACGCGCACGTCGTGGCAGAAGTACTTGCCGCCGAACTGCGCGCCAATGCCGGTGCGCTGGGTGAGCTTGAGCACCTCCTGCTCCAGCTCCACGTCGCGGAAGCCCCGGCCCAGCGCGTTGCCGCTGGTGGGCAGCGAATCGAGATATCGCGCGGAGGCGTACTTCGCCGTCTTCAGCGCGAACTCAGCGGACGTGCCGCCCACGACGATGGCCAGGTGGTAAGGCGGGCACGCGGCGGTGCCCAGCGAGCGGATCTTCTGCTCCAGGAACGCGAGCAGGCTCTGCGGGTTGAGGACGGCCTTGGTCTCCTGGAAGAGGTAGCTCTTGTTCGCGGAGCCGCCGCCCTTGGCCATGAAGAGGAACTTGTAGGCGTCGCCGTCGGTCGCGTAGAGCTCGATCTGCGCGGGCAGGTTGTTGCCCGTGTTGACCTCCTTGTACATGTCCAGGGGCGCCATCTGCGAGTAGCGCAGGTTGGACGTGAGGTACGTGTCGAACACGCCCCGGGAGATGGCCGCCTCGTCGCCGCCGCGGGTGAGGACGTACTGGCCCTTCTTGCCCATCACGATGGCGGTGCCGGTGTCCTGGCAGGAGGGCAGCACGCCGCCCGCGGCGATGTTCGCGTTCTTGAGCAGCTCCACCGCCACGAACTTGTCGTTGGACGACGCCTCCGGGTCCTGGAGGATGTTCGCCAGCTGCTGGAGGTGCCCGGGCCGCAGGAGGTGCGAGATGTCCCGCATGGCCTGGCGCGTGAGCAGCGTGAGCGCCTCCGGCTCCACCTGGAGGAAGGTGCGGCCGCCAGCCTCGAACGTGGAGACGCCCTCCTTCGTGAGCAGGCGGTAGGGCGTCTCGTCCTTGCCAAGCGGCAGCATGTCCTGGAACTGGAAGTCACTCATCGCGGGCGGGTCTCTAAAGAGAAGGGGTGGACGGACGGGGACTCTACTCACCGGGCGGCGCGCGGGGCGGCACTTCGTAGAGGTACACCGGGGTGCGGTACAGGTCCGCGAGCCGCACGAAGCGCACCGGGTTCCACCCCCGGAGTCCGAAGGTGTGACTGAGGATGCGTGCGCCCACGGGGAGTTCGGCGGCGAAGCGGGGCGCCAGGCGCGTCATGATGCCCGGGGACAGGTAGCAGACGACGCAGGTTGCGTCCTGGAAGGACGCGGCGAAGAAGTCTCCGCGTACCAGCGTGAGGTTCGGACGCGGGGAGAGGCGCTGGCGCAGCCGGCTGAAGCACCAGGGCAGCCAGGACAGCTCGTACGCGACGATGCGCGCCTGGGGGCAGTGGTCCGCCAGGGCGAAGGCCACGTCCCCCCACCCCGAGCCCAGGTCCAGCACGGTGCCCCGGGTGTCCCCCGGCAGCATGGCGAGCAGCGCCCGCCGCACCCGGGGCGAGCTGGGCATGGGCGGCGCGCCCGTGCGCAGGGTGGACACGACGATGGACAGCACCCCCACGAGGAGCACCGCCCAGAGCAGCAGCAGCAGGAGGAAGGAGCCGGTCGCGCCCACGGGATGGCGCGCATCATCGCGCGGGGCGCCCCGCGTGGGGCCCTACTTGCGCGGTGGCAGGCGTCGGCCCGGACGACGCGGGCCGGGCTGGGCACCGGCTCCACCTCCTCGAAGAGGGCCCCGCCCAACACGAAGCAGAGCGCGGCCCCTACGCAGAGTGCCACCACGTTGAAGTAGTACGCCATGGGACGTCCGTCCAAGCACGGACCATACCAGCGGCGTCGCGCCCCGGGAGGCAGCGGGCGGCGGGCCCGGCTGTGTCCCTCCCGGCTACAAGGCCCGTCCCCCGGTGGCCACCCAGGCAACAGGCCCCGCACCCGGGGTTCAACCCTTCGGACGCGAGGGTTTTCACCCTGCGCCCGTGGGGGCTCAGACGGAGGGCGCGGACTCGGTGGCGTCCTGTTCGGGGAGGGGCGGGCGGTGCTCGGCGGACTCCAGCCGGTCCACGTCGCGCAGCTCCGGGAAGAGCCAGGCCCAGAGGCCCACGACGACCAGCGTGCCCACGGCGCCGAGCACCACCGCGTGCACGGCGCCCAGGGCCTCCGCGAGCGAGCCCGCGCGGAACTCGCCCAGCTCGTTGGAGGCGCCGATGCACATCAGGTTCACGGAGCTCACGCGGCCGCGCATGTCGTCCGGCGTGGAGACCAGCTCCAGCGTGTGGCGCACCACCACGCTCACCATGTCCGCCGCCCCGCCAATGGCGAGCGCCGCGAGCGACAGGGGCAGGGACGTGCTCAGGCCGAACACCAGCGTGGCCGCGCCGAACACCGCCACCGCGGCGAACATCTTCCACCCGGCGTGGCCGCCCAGCGGACGGAACGCGAGCAGCACCGCCACCACCGCGGCGCCCGCGGCCGGAGCGCTGCGCAGGAGGCCCAGGCCCCACGGGCCGGTGTGCAGCACGTCGCGCGCGTAGATGGGCAGGAGCGCCACCGCGCCGCCCAGCAGCACCGCGAAGAGGTCCAGGGTGAGGCTGCCCAGCAGCATCCGCTTCTGGCGCACGAAGCGCAGGCCCGCGACGAGCGTCTTCAGGGAGACGGGCTCGCGCGACGCGCTGCCGGTGCGCACCTTGAGTGAGAGGATCCAGACGATGGTGAGCGCGCACAGCGACGCGGACGTGATGTAGACGCCCTTGCCGCCCAGCCAGCCGTAGAGCAGGCCGCCCAGGGCGGGGCCGGTGATGGTGGCCACCTGCCACGTGATGGAGTTCACCGCCACGGCGCGCGTCAGCTCCTCCTTCGGCACCAGGTAGGGCGTGAGCGCGGAGCCCGCGGGCGCGTAGAAGGCTCTCGCGGTGCCGAACAGCACCAGCACGCCGTAGACGAACCGCACGTCCTGGAAGTGGCCCAGGGTGAAGGACAGGAGCAGCAGGCTGCACACCATCATCACGCCCTGGCACAGCGCCAGGATGCGGCGGCGGTCGTAGCGGTCCGCCAGCTGTCCCCCCAGCAGGCTGAAGGCGAGGAAGGGAACGAACTGGGCCAGGCCCGTGTAGCCCAGCGCGAGCGCGCTCCCGGTGAGCTCGTACACCTGCCAGCCGATGGCCACCGACTCGATCTGCGCCGCGAGCACCGCGCACAGACGGGCGATTTGATAGAGCCGGAAGTCGCGGTGACGGAAGATGGATGGAGCGGGGGCGGAGGGGCTGACCATGGAGGTGGCTGCGCTGTAACGCAGCCCGTCCCCCGCCGCCAGCCACATGGGGCGCACGGCCCCGGGCGCGGCTTATGAGGTCGCGCGCATCCGGTTGAGCCGGTCGTAGTGGCGGTAGCCCAGCTTGTCGAGCGCGGCGGGCGGCGCCAGGCCGATGTCCACCAGCGTCTTGATGTCGTACGTGCCCGCGAGCACCGGCGGCGCGTAGTTGGCCACCGCCTCCGGCGTGCGGAAGCCGGGCAGCGGGAAGAGCACCTGGCTGGTGTGCACGTGCATGAAGTGCGCGGCGGACTGGCGCTGCCACCCGGGCACGCCCGGCGCGGTGATGACGTGCGGCGTGGCGAGGAACGTGCCGCCCGTCAGGATCTCCAGCTGCTGGCCCACCTGCGCCACGATGCAGCCCGCGGGCGCGGTGCCGCGCACCATCTCGCCGTTGGGCGCGTCCGGCGTCGCGCGGGTGCGCAGGTACAGGCCGCTCTGGTCGTCCGGCTTCGGCGCGGGGCGCCCTTCGGGGTTGAGGAACCGGCCCCCGGGCAGGAGCGTCAGCAGGTTGAAGTCGGTGTGCTCCTCGCCCCAGAGGATGCCGGTGTTCACCTGGGTGGGGCCCAGCGGCAGGTACTGGAGCGCGCGCGTGACGTGGGGCGCCTTCTCGCACGCGGCGGTGAAGGTGTCCTGCGGCAGGCTCAGCGCCAGGGCGGCGCCGCGCAGCAGCGCGAGGCCGGCCTCGTGCAGCGCGCGGCCCAGGGTGAGCAGGCCCTCCTGGAAGAAGGGCGGCGCGTCGTCCGGCCAGATGTTCTCCGGGTACAGCTCCGGGAACTCCATGGCGGACTGCGCGTCCGTGGGCGTGGGCGCCGCGAAGTAGCACTCCTTGAAGTCCGGCTGCCCGTTGCTGGCGACGGCGACCTCCGTGTTGGGAGGCGTCCAGCCGCGCTGGTACCAGAAGTCCGCGCGGCCCAGGGGGCGCTTCCGCGCGTCCGGGCGGGCCACGAAGGCGGAGAACGCGTCGTAGAAGCGCTCCAGCGCCGGCGCGTCCACGCCGTGGTTCTTCACGAACACGAGGCCGAAGACGCCAAAGGCCTCGCGCAGGGCCGCCGCGGCGCGCTCGAGGCGTGCCGGTTCACCCGACGCCAGGTCCAGCAGGTCGACCGTCGGAATGTTCATCGAGGAGGTGTCCGCCATGGTGGGCCCAGGTGTATCGCGCCCGGGCCCGGCTGAGGAGGGGGAGCGTGCCTGCCCGCCCCCTGGCGTTCCGGGGAAATCCAGGAGGGCCCCGCTTCAGCGCGCGGCGACCGTCACGTCCACCGGGCCGCACGTCACCGGGGTGGACTTGTAGTCGCCACCCGACCGGGGGACGTCCTCCTTGCGCGAGGCCACGTCCATCAGCCCGTCGCGGAAGGTGATGCGGTAGGTGCCCGGCTTCTTGAAGTCATAGGCCTGCGTCACCTCCACGGTGTTCTCCACCGTCGCGCCCGGGGCGATGGCCATGTAGCTGTCCGCGGACGGGGCGGCGCGCTTCACCATGGGGCCCTGGTACGGCACCTCCTCGCCGTCGCGGGTGACCTGGAACACGGTGCCCAGGATGCCCTCCAGCGGCGTCTGCCACTTGAGCACCCAGACGGGCGTGTCCCCGCGGTTGGTGAGCTTGAAGAGGACCTCCACGGGCTCGCCCACGCGGACCTTCGGGGGGACGCTCAGGGCGCATTCCAGCTTGGGGGTCGTCACGGCGGCGGGCTCCGAGATGGGGTCGGCGGGGGGCGTGGCGGCGGGGGGCGGCGTCGCGGCGACGGGGGCCTGCTGTTGCGCGGGCGCTCCGCGGGCTTCGGCGTGCAGGCGGTGATACCGGCGGCGGCGGACAGCACCGCGACCCATGCGAGGTTTCTTCGTCCCAGCCTCATCACGTGACGCTCCTTGTGTTCGTGCGGCGAAAAGAAAAGGGGCGCGAGCCCGTGTGGCCCGCGCCCCTCCGGTCAACGGCCCTTCGTCACCTTACGGCAGCGCGGGGGTGTTCTCCGCGAAGTATTCGTGGCTGTCCGCGTTGTCCCGCGCGCGCGTGGGGTTGGACTTCGCCAGGTTCTTGGCGGCCGTCTGGCCGTAGGCCCAGTCGTCCGTGCCGGCCACGACGGTGAAGTGGCTCATCTCGTGGACCAGCGTGCCCGCGCGCGAGTCCGTGCCCGTGTTGGGGGCGCTCCAGAAGGCGCCGCACACGTAGATCTTGTACGGCGAGCCCGGGTACACGTACGCGTAGGTGCCGCTGTCGTTGCAGCTGCAGTCCACCACGACGGCCGCGGACGAGAACGCGGTGGCGATCTTGCTGAAGTGGGTCCTGATGGTGCTCCAGTTGGTGCTGGAGTACGTGCCGAACCAGGTGGTGTAGCGGCTGGTCGCGGCCGGCGTGCCGTTCAGGTAGCTGAGCGCGTTGTTGGAGTACGTCCGCGCGCTGTTGTAGGCGTTGGTGATGCTGCTCTGCTCGGTGCTGGTGCAGGCCCCGGAGTAGGACAGGCCCTGCGCCGTCACCTGGCGCATCGCCTCGGCCTCGTCGCGGGTGTTGCGGCGGCCCTCGATGAAGAGGTTCACCGAGTTGGACGACAGCGCCGTCACGCCCTCGCGCTGCTCCAGTTCGTAGCGGATGGTGTAGGTGCCGGAGACGGACAGGTCATACGCGTCCGACACGACGACCGGGCCGGAGATGCTCTGGCCGGGGGCCAGGGTGATGAGGTCCTCGGAGCGGCCCAGCACGCGCTTGAAGTGCGCGCCGGTGTACTCCACCGGCTGGCCGTCGCGGGACACCGACAGGCGGCCCTCGTTGAGGCCCTCGCCCGGGGCGTCCCACTTGTAGAGGCTCACCGGCGCGGAGGAGGTGTTGGTCAGCGTCACCTCCACCGTCACGCGCTCGCTGGCGGCCATGGAGGCCTTGCCCGCGGACACCTGCGCCGTCAGGGCGCCCTGCGCCTGCTCCGTGGCCTCGGCCGGGGTGGCCTCACCCTCCGCCGGAGGAGCGCCGCAACCGCTCAGCAGGGAGACGCCGACCACCGTGCCCATCAGCCACTTGAAACCGCGAAGGCTCTTGCTCACGAGGAACTTCCTTTCGGAAAACGACGCGACGGAAACACCCAAGGGGGAATGCCCGGGGCCGCATGCTTATAGGGGAATCCGGGCCCGCTGATGATGGCACGAAATACTGTGAAATAAATGCCTGCCGACTATCCGGGTTCACGCCGCGTCGCGGCCAAACGTGGCCGGCAGCGTTAGTCTCCGCGCGGCACGTGGCGCCCACGAAGGGCCCGGCAAGGGGTGGCGGACGATGCGCGCGGTGGTGTTCGAGCACGAGGAGCACGAGGGGCCGGGCCTGCTGGGGCCGGCGCTGGAGGCGGCGGGCTTCACGCTGGTGCGGCGCTTCCGGGCGGTGAAGCGCGAGGACGTGGACGCGCCGCTGGTGGTGGTGATGGGCGGGCCCATGGGCGTGTACGAGGCGGACGCCCACCCGTTCCTCAACGAGGAGCTGGCGTTGCTGGGAGAGCGGCTGGCGTATGACCGCACGTGCGTGGGCGTGTGCCTGGGTGCGCAGCTGCTGGCGGCGGCGGCGGGGGCGACGGTGTCGCCGGGCAAGAACGGCTTCGAGGTGGGGGTGGGGCCGGTGCGCTGGACGCAGGACGCGCTGAAGGACCCGGTGGTGGCGGGCGTGAAGCCGCGCACGGCGGTGGCGCACTGGCACGGGGACACGTACACGCCGGTGCCCGGCGCGACGCTGCTCGCGTCCACGGACCGGTACACGCAGCAGGCGTTCCGGCTGGGGAAGTCTTACGGCTTCCAGTTCCACCTGGAGCTGACGGCACAGGAGCTGGGGCGCTGGCTGGAGCTGGGGGAGGAGGACCTCGTCACGCGGGGCAAGGACGTGGAGGCGCTGAAGGCGCAGCTGCCCAGGCTGAAGGCGGCGGAGGCGGAGAACACGGAGCTCCTGCACCGGCTCGCGCATCAGCTGGCCAAGGGCCTACGCTGACGGCGGTCCCCGGGGAGGGCCGGACGCCATGAAGCTGACCCGCCTGCATGTGCACCACTACCGCGGGCTCGCGCCGGACACGGTGCTGACGTTCGGCCCCACGCTCAACCTGGTGGTGGGCGCGACGGGCAGCGGCCGCACGACGCTGCTGGAGCTGGTGTCCGCGGTGCTGTGCTCGGACTTCTCCGGGCTCCTGCGGGAGCCGTTCGCGCTGGACTACGCGCTGCGCTTCGACGCGCTGACGGTGGACGTGGCCGTGCGCAACGAGCCGCCCGCGGCGCTGCCCGCCACGGCGGGGGAGGGCGGCCCCAC
>NZ_JBKGHJ010000217.1:0-13475 GCF_046520365.1 Corallococcus sp. 4LFB | reverse complement strand
CGCACGCTGTTCGAAGCCCCCACGGTGGAGGCGCTCGCCCGGCGCATCGCTCCGCCCGGGTCCGGGTCCGTGGCCTCCGCTCCGGCCTGGCCCGAGCCGGCCGAGCCCACCGCATCGACCGGCCTCACGCCGCTGACGCGTGGGGTACGGCCCGCCGTGCTGCCGCTGTCGTTCGCGCAGCAGCGGCTGTGGTTCATCCATCAACTGGGCGCCGCGGACACGGCCTACAGCATGCCGTTCTCGCTGCGGCTGGAGGGAACGCTCGACGTCGGTGCGCTCCAGCGGAGCTTCGACCGGCTGCTGCGCCGTCATGAAGCGCTGCGCACCACGTTCCGCGAGTACGAAGGCGCGCCGGAGCAGGTCATCCACGCACCGGGTCCGCTGCCCCTGCGCCAGGTGGACCTCACCGGCATCCCGGACCTGGAGCAGCGCCGCGCCGAGGCCTCACGGCTGGCCACGGAAGAAGCCCGCACGCCGTTCGACCTGGAGCAGGGGCCCCTCCTGCGGGCCCTGCTGCTGAAGCTGTCGTCCACGGAGCACGTGCTGGTGCTGAACCTGCACCACATCATCTCCGACGGCTGGTCCACCGGCGTCCTGGTGCGCGAGATGGGCACGCTCTACGCGGCCCTCTCCCGCAACCTCCCGTCCCCGCTGCCCGAGCTGCCGGTGCAGTACGCCGACCACGCGCTGTGGCAGCGCGGCTGGCTGCAGGGCGCGGTGCTGGAGGCGCAGCTCGGCTACTGGCGGCGGCAACTGGAAGGCGCGCCGGCGCACCTGGAGCTGCCCACGGATCATCCGCGTCCGGCCCGGCAGACCTTCCGGGGCGCCCTGATGCCGTTCACCCTCCCGTCCGCGTTGAGCGAAGCCCTGGAGTCCCTGGCGAAGCGCGAGGGCGCCACGCCGTACATGGTGCTGCTGGCCGCGTTCCAGGTGCTGCTGGGCCGCTACACCGGCCAGGACGACGTGCTGGTGGGCTCCCCCATCGCGGGCCGCCGCCACGCCGAGTCCGAGGCCCTCATCGGCTACTTCGCGAACACCGTGGTCCTGCGCACCCGGCTGCGCGAGGACGACACCTTCCGCTCGCTGCTGGAGCGCGTGCGGGACACCACGCTGGGCGCCTACGAGCACCAGGACCTCCCGTTCGAGAAGCTCGTCGAGGAGCTGCACCCCGCGCGCGACGCCTCCCGCACGCCGTTCTTCCAGGTCGTCTTTACATTGCAGAACGCGCCGCTGCCGGTGCTCGCCCTGCCCGGCCTGACGCTCGAGCCGATGAACGCCGACCCGGGCGCCATCCGCTTCGACCTGGAGCTGCTGCTGCACCGTGCGCCGGAGGGCTTCACGGGAGGCCTCAACTTCAACACCGCCCTGTTCACGTCCGGCACGGTGGCCGGGATGGCTCGGCACCTGAAGGTGCTGCTCGACGCCGCGGTGGATGCGCCAGCGACCCCGCTGACGCGCCTGCCGCTGCTCACCCCGGAGGAGCGGCGGCAGGTGTTGGCCACCTGGAATGACACCGCGACGGAGTACCCGCGTGCCGCCTCCGTGCCCGCGCTGTTCGCGGAGCAGGCCGCGCGCACGCCGGACGCCGTCGCCGTGCGAATGCCCGCGAGTGCCGGGGCCGTCCTGCCGGAGGACGCGGCGCGCGAGCTCACGTACGCCGAACTGGATCGGCGGTCGAACCAGCTCGCGCACCACCTGCGGCGGCTGGGCGTGCGGCCCGGAGACCGCGTGGGGCTGTGCGTGGAGCGTTCGCCGGAGCTCGTCACCGGCATGCTCGGAATCCTCAAGGCGGGCGCGGCCTACGTGCCCGTGGAGGCGAAGGCCCCCGCGGATCGCACGACCTGGGTGCTCCAGGAGGCGGGCGTCAGCGTGCTCGTCACGCAGGAGGCGCTGGCGGATGAGCTGCCCGCGGTGGCCGGGCTCCTGGTCCTCCTGGACGCGGAGGCGGAGCGGATCGCGAAGCAGCCGGACACGGCGCTGGACGTGCGGGTACCCGCCGACGCGCTGGCCTACGTGATGTTCACGTCGGCAGCACGGGCCGGCCCAAGGGCGTCAGCGTGCCCCACCGGGGCATCGTGCGCCTGGTGCGGGGCAACGGCTTCATCGCCTTCGGCCCGGAGCAGGTGTTCCTCCATGCGGCACCGGTCGCGTTCGACGCGTCCACGCTGGAGCTCTGGGGCGCATTGCTGCACGGCGCGAAGCTGGTGCTGGCGCCACCGCGTGCACTCTCGTTGTCGGAGCTGGGCACGCTGCTGGCCGTGGAGGGCGTCACCACGCTGTGGCTCACCGCCGCCCTCTTCGAGCAGATGGTCTTGCACGAAGGCACCTCGCTCGCGGGCGTGCGGCAGGTGCTCGCGGGCGGCGACGTGCTGCCCGTGCCTCGCGTGCGGGAACACCTGGCGCGGATGGCGCCGGACGCCGTGCTCGTCAACGGGTATGGCCCCACGGAGAACACCACCTTCTCCACCACGCACACGCTGCACGCGGGAGACACGGTGGAGCGCTCGGTGCCCATTGGCAGGCCGCTGGCGAACTCCACCGCGTGGGTGCTGGACGCGCACCTCCAGCCCCTGCCGCCGGGACTCCCTGGCGAGCTGTTCGTGGGTGGCGACGGCCTGGCCTGGGGCTACCTCCAGCGGCCGGACCTCACCGCCGAGCGGTTCATCCCCCATCCCCACTCCGCCACGCCGGGTGCCCGGCTGTACCGCACGGGCGACCGGGCCCGCTGGTGCGAGGACGGCACGTTGGAGTTCCTGGGCCGCACCGACTTCCAGCTCAAGCTGCGAGGCTTCCGCATCGAGCCCGGCGAGGTGGAGGCCGTGCTGCGCCAGGCCCCGGACGTGCGCGAGGCCGTCGTGCTCGCGCGCGAGGACGTGCCCGGTGAGAAGCGGCTCGTGGCCTACGTCGTCCTCGACGAGGACGGCGCCAGCACCGACCGCGTGAAGGCGCACGCGCGGCGGCAGCTCCCCGACTACATGGTGCCGTCCGCCTGGGTGGCGCTGCCGTCCCTGCCGCTGTCGCCGAACGGCAAGGTCGACCGCAAGGCCCTGCCCGCGCCCGAAGCGCCCCGGTCCTCGGAGTCGACGCGCGAGCGCCCCGGAACGCGCTGGAGGCCGGGCTCGCGGCCATCTGGGCGGAGGTGCTGCACCTGGACGCCGTGGGCATCCACGATGACTTCTTCGACCTGGGCGGCCACTCGCTGCTGGCCACGCAGGTGGTGTCGCGCATCCGCGCGGTGCTGGGCGTGGAGCTGCCCCTGGGTGAGCTGTTCAACGCGCCCACCGTGGCCGCGCTCGCGCGTCACCTGGGCACCGCCACGAACCGCCATGGCCACGTGCCGCCGCTCAACCGGGCGCCCAGGCCTCCGCTGCTGCCGCTGTCTTTCGCGCAGCAGCGGCTGTGGTTCATCGATCAGCTCGAACCGGGCAGCGCCCTCTACAACATGCCCGTCGCCCTGCGGCTCCTCGGCGCGCTGGACGAGTCCGCGCTCAAGGGAAGCCTGGACGCGCTGATGGCGCGGCACGAAGCCCTGCGCACCACCTTCCGCACGGAGGCGGGCCAGCCCGTGCAGCACCTCCACGCCCAGGCACCGTGCCGCTGGAGCGCGTGGACCTGACGGTGCTGGAGGACGCCGGAGCCCGGCTGCGCGAAGCGGAGCGCCGGGCCACGGAGGAGTCACAGCGCCCGTTCGACCTGGAGCGGGGGCCGGTGATCCGCGCCCTGCTGCTGACGCTCTCGGCGGAGGAGCACGTGCTGGTGCTCCACCTGCACCACATCGTCTCCGACGGCTGGTCGCTGGGCGTGATGGTGCGCGAGCTCACCGCCCTCTACGCGGCCCTGCGCGAGGGCCGGCCGCCCGCGCTCCCGGAGCTGCCCGTGCAGTACGCGGACTTCGCGCTCTGGCAGCGCGGCTGGCTCCAGGGCGAGGCGCTGGAGGCGCAGCTCGCGTGGTGGGCCCAGCAGCTCGCCGGAGCCCCCCGGGCCCTGGAGCTGCCCACCGACAAGCCCCGCCCCGCCGTCTCCACCCAGCGCGGCGACACCGTGCCGGTGCACCTGCCCCTGGCCCTGTCAGAGCGCGTGGAGGCCCTGGCGCGGCAGGAGGGCGCCACGCCCTTCATGGTGCTGCTCGCGGCCTTCCAGACGGTGCTGCACCGCTACTCCGGCCAGGACGACGTGCTCGTGGGCACGCCCATCGCGAACCGCCGCCACGCGGAGACCGAGGGGCTCATCGGCTTCTTCGTCAACACGCTGGTGCTGCGCGGAAGCTTCGGCGCCCGGACGACGTTCCGGAAGCTGCTGGCCCAGGTGCGCACCACCACGCTGGGCGCGTACGAGCATCAGGACCTCCCCTTCGAGCGGCTGGTGGAGTCCCTGCAATCGACGCGCGACCTGGGGCGCACGCCGCTGTTCCAGGTGATGTTCGCGCTCCAGAACGCGCCCGTGCCGGAGCTGTCGCTGCCCGGGCTCACCGTGCGGCCCGCGGCCCTCGCGGAGCGCACCACGTCCCAGTTCGACCTGAGCCTGGACCTGGACCGCCGCGAGGACGGCTTCCGAGGCAAGCTCGAATACGCCACGGACCTCTTCGAGCGTCCCACGATGGCCCGACTCCTCACGCACCTGCGCGTGCTGCTGGAGGCGGTGCTCACGCAACCGGATGCACCGCTGTCCAGCGTGTCCCTCGTCTCGGCGGAGGAACGCCAGCGGCTCCTGGGCGAGCTGGCCGGAGGCGCGTCGCCCTTCGACGGCGACGGCACGCTGCACGGCCGCTTCGAGGAGCAGGTGGCGCGCACCCCGGACGCCGACGCCGTGGTGTTCGGGGAGACGACGCTGTCCTTCCAGCAGCTCAACGGCCGGGCCAATCAGCTCGCCTGGCACCTGCGCTCATTGGGCGTGGGGCCGGAGGTCCCGGTGGGCCTGTGCCTGGAGCGCTCGGCGCAGGGCGTCATCGCGCTGCTCGCGGTGAACAAGGCCGGAGGCGCCTTCGTGCCCCTGGACCCGTCCGCGCCCGCCGCGCGCAAGTCATTCGTCCTCAAGGATTCTGGCGCGACCGTGCTGGTGACGACGCGGGCACTGCAAGAAGCGTGGCAACCAGAGGTGGCCCACCTGGTACGGCTGGACGCAGAACCTGTCCGACTGTCGGACAGGTCTGGGGAGGCCGTGCCTGCGGAGGAGGGAGACATCGAACGGGTCCGACTGTCGGACAGGTTCGGGGAGACCGTGCCGGCGGAGGCGGGAGACTTTGAACTGGTCCGACTGTCGGACCAGTCCACGGACAACCCGCCGCCGGCGGCGGGCGCGGACAACCTCGCCTACGTCATCTACACGTCGGGCTCCACGGGCACGCCCAAGGGCGTGATGGTGCGCCACCGCTCGCTGCTCCACCTGCGCCACGCGCTCCTGCGGACCGCCTATTCGGGACAGCCCCCGGGGCTCCGCATCAGCATCAACGCGCCGCTGTTCTTCGACGCCTCCATCGAGCAGGTGCTCCAGCTGCTGGGCGGCCACTGCGTGTGCCCCGTCCCGGACGACCTCCGGTTGGAGCCGGAGCGGATGCTCGAGTGGCTGGAGCGGACGCGGGTGGACGCGCTGGACTGCACGCCCGCGCAACTGAAGCTGCTCCTGGACGCGGGGATGCTGGAGCGCCCCCGCCTGCCATCGCTGATGCTGGTGGGCGGCGAGGCGCTGGACGAGGTGATGTGGCGGCGGCTCGCCGCGACCTCACGCACGCGGGCCTTCAACGCCTACGGCCCCACCGAGTGCACCGTGGACGCCACCGTGTGGGACGTACAGGGGACCTCCCACGCGCTGCCCGTCATCGGCCGGCCGCTGGACAACCTGCGCGCGTACATCCTCGACGCGCGTCTGGAGCTGGTGCCCTTCGGTCTGCCCGGAGAGCTGTGCTTCGCCGGTGAAGGCGTCGCGCGCGGCTACCTGGGCCGTCCGCACCTGACGGCCGAGCGCTTCCTGCCGGATCCCTTCGGCACGGAGCCGGGTGCACGGCTGTACCGCACGGGCGACAAGGCCCGCTGGCGGGAGGACGGCACGCTCGACTTCATGGGCCGCCTGGACTTCCAGGTGAAGCTGCGCGGCCACCGCATCGAGCTGGGTGAAATCGAAACCACGCTGCGCGCGCATCCAGAGGTCCGGGACGCGGTGGCGCTGATCCGCGAGGACGTTCCGGGCGACGCGCGCCTCGTGGCCTATGTCACGCCGGAGGTGGACACCGCTCCGCTGCGCGAGCACCTGCACCGGCACCTGCCCGAGTACATGGTGCCTGCCGCCCTCCTCGCCCTGCCCGTCCTGCCGCTGACGCCCAACGGCAAGGTGGACCGCAAGGCGCTGCCCGTGCCGGACGCCTCACGGCTCCCCGCACGGGTCTCCGAGCCTCCGGCCACGCCCACCGAGGAGCGCCTCGCCGCCCTCTGGGAGGAGCTGCTGCGCGTGCCCGGCGTGGGCCGCCACGACAACTTCTTCGAGCTGGGTGGACACTCGCTCCTGGCCACGCAGGTGGTGGCCCGCGTGCGCGCCCGCTTCGGCGTGGAGCTGGCCGTCCGTGCCCTCTTCGAAACCCCCACGGTCGCGGGCCTCGCGCGGAGGCTGCCGGACGCGGCGCCCACTCCCACGCTGCCGCCGTTGACGCGGGCGCAGGGGGAAGGACTCGCGCCCCTGTCCTTCGCGCAGCAGCGGCTGTGGTTCATCGACCAGCTGGAGCCAGGCAGCCCGCTCTACAACATGCCCTTCGCGCTGCGGCTGTCCGGAGCGCTGGACGTGTCCGCCCTCCAGCGGGCCTTCGACGCGCTGGTGCAGCGGCATGAGACCCTGCGCACGACGTTCGAGTCCCACGACGGAGCGCCACGCCAGCGCATCCACGCGGCCCCCATGGGGACGCTGCGCACGGAGGACCTGGAAGCCCTGCCCGAGCAGGAGCGCGAGGCCGAGGCCTGGCGCCGGGCGGACGCGGAGGCGCTGCGTCCCTTCGACCTGGGCACCGGCCCCCTGGCGCGCTTCACGCTGCTGCGCCTGGACGCGACGGAGCACGTGCTCCTCCTGTGCACGCACCACACCGTCTCCGACGGCTGGTCCTTCGGGGTGCTCGTGCGCGAGCTGGTGGCGCTCTACGAAGCGTTCCGGCAGGGCCAGCCGTCGCCGCTGCCGGAGCTGCCCGTGCAGTACGGGGACTTCTCCCGGTGGCAGGCCGCGTGGATGGAGGGCCGGGTGCTGGAGGGACAGCTCGACTGGTGGAAGCGGCAGCTCGAAGGGGCACCGCACGCACTGGCGCTGCCCACCGACCGGCCCCGTCCGCCTCGACGCTCCGCACTGGGCGCGCGGCTGCCCGTCCAGCTGTCATCGGCCCTGAGTGACGCGGTGGAGGCGCTGGCGAAGCGCGAGGGCGCCACGCCCTTCATGGTGCTCCTGGCCGCGTTCCAGCTGCTGCTGTCGCGGTACGCCGGACAGGACGACGTGCTCGTGGGCACGCCCATCGCGAACCGCCGCCACGCGGAGACCGAAGGCCTCATCGGCTTCTTCGTCAACACGCTGGTCCTCCGGGCCCGCTTCGCCGCGGACGCGTCGTTCCGGGAGGTCCTCGCGCAGGTGCGCGCCACCACGCTGGGCGCGTACGAACACCAGGACCTGCCCTTCGAGCGGCTGGTGGAAGCACTCCAGCCCGAGCGCGACCTGGGCCGCACCCCGCTCTTCCAGGCCCTCTTCGCGCTGCACAACACGCCGGAGCCGGAGGCCGTGCTCCCCGGCCTGACGCTCAAGGCGGTGGAGGTCGCCTCGACGACGGCGAAGTTCGACCTGGACCTGGCGCTGACGCGGCTGCCCGGCGGATTCCAGGGCGCGCTCACGTACAGCACCGACCTCTTCGAAGCCGCCACGGTCCAGCGGCTGCTGGAGCGCTGGAGCACGCTGCTGGAGACAGTCCTCACGGCGCCCGACGCGCTCCTGGACCGGACGTCCCTGCTGACACAAGAGGAGCTGCGCCGGATGCACGTCCCGGAGGCACCGGCCCCCCGTCCCTCCGAGGCCCCCGACGTCGCGCCGCGAGACGACCTGGAGCGGGAGCTGGTGACGCTCTGGGAGGAGCTGCTGGACGTCCGGCCCATCGGCGTGACGCGGCCGTTCTTCGAGCTGGGGGGCCACTCCCTGCTCGCCGTGAAGCTGATGGCGCGCATCCGGGAGCGGTTCCACCGCGAGCTGCCCCTGGCCGCCCTCTTCCAGGCGCCCACGGTGGAGACGCTGGCCCGGCTGATCCAGCAGGCGCCCACGGTCTTCTCCCCGCTCGTGCCCATCCAGCGCGAGGGCACGCAGCGGCCCTTCTTCTGCGTCCACCCGGTGGGCGGCAACGTGCTCGCGTACGCGGCGCTGGCGAAGCAGCTGGGCCCGGAGCAGCCCTTCTACGGACTCCAATCGCAGGGGGTGGATGGAAGCCGTCCGCCGCTCGACACGGTGGAGGTGATGGCGGCGATCTACGTGGCCGCCGTGCGCACCGTGCAGCCTCACGGTCCGTATCGCCTGGGAGGCTGGTCCATGGGAGGCGTGGTCGCCTTCGAGATGGCCCGCCAGCTCCAGTCCCGCGGAGAGCCCGTGGAGTTCGTGGCGCTCATCGACCCGAGCCCGGCGGCGGATGACCGGGTGCCGCTCGACGTGGATGACGCGCGTCAGGTGGCCGCGCTGTTCGAGCTCGACCAGGGACAGCTCGCGTCGCCCGAGGCATCGACAGCCTCGGGACGCACGCTCTTGGACGTCTTCACCCACAACCTGCGGGCGCTGAAGCACCACCGCCCCGGGACGTTCACCGGGCGCGTCCTCCTGCTCCAGGCGGGCGACACTCCGGCGCCTCGGGACGACGGCTGGAGCGCGCACGTTGACGGTGAGCTGACGCGAGAAGTCCTCCCCGGCACCCACTACACGCTGCTGCGCGCGCCCCACGTCCAGCGGCTCGCGGAGCGGTTGGCGGAGGCGCTCCAGCGCGCGGCACGGGACACCTCGCGGTAGGCCGGAGTCCACCGTGACCGCCGTGGAAGCCCGGGGGGCATGACAGCGCCGTCCCCTGGGCAGCACCCACGCGCGTGCCAGGACTGGCACGTTCGCGGCGTCGTCCCCGCACCAGGAGGCCCTGGTGCGCCTGCAACGTCCTGGAATCCCAGCGGTGGGGCCCGGACGGCCCGCATGGCCCCGACCTTGCGATGGGAAGGCTCCGCAACCCCAAGGAGCCTCATCCCCATGAATCACCCGAAGCCTTCCTCCGTCTCCCACTTCCCCCGCCGCGTTCGGACCCTGACCTGGGGCCTCCTGGCCCTCGCTGCCGCTGGCTGCGGTGCCAGCGACAGCGACACCTCCGGCACGCCCGCGACGAACACCCAGGCGCTCAGCACGCTGCCCGCCAGTTGCCTGGACATCCGGACCGCGCAGCCCGGCGCGCCGGACGGCTACTACGTGCTGTACGTGGCCGGTGACGTCACCGCGTCCTGGACCGCGTACTGCCACGACATGGCCGGCACGCCCGCCGAGTACCTCGCCCTGCCGCACAAGGAGCCCGGCGCCAACTTCTCGCAGTACACCGCGGGCGGCGCCTCGCCCGGCACCGACGTCCGCACGGTCTACTACCAGCTGCGCATCGACCCCACGACCCTGAGCGTGGACACCGGGGACCAGACCTTCGCCATCTCCACGGGCGAGCTGACGCACTCGCCGGACACCGTCACCTCCGTGCCCTACGGCGTGGCCATGGCGTGCGGTGGCGGGCAGGGCGTGGGCCGCATCGACCTCCGGGGCACCCCGTTCACGGTGGACGCGGAGTCGTTCGGCGTGGGCGGCGCGAGCGCGTCCGGGGCGGCCGTCTCCAGCGAGGACAGCCAGGTCGTCGACCTGACCGGTGACGGCTTCTGCGGCTGGGTGGGCCCGCAGGGCAGCTACAACCCCTACAACCAGCAGGGTGGCACGCTCCAGCTCCACTACCGCGGCGGGGACCGTCCCTCCACGTGCCAGGAGATCCGGGCCGCCCGCCCCGGCGCGCCGGATGGCGAGTACGCGCTGTTCGTGAACAAGGACCCGCTGAAGCGCTGGACGGCGTGGTGCAAGGACATGATCACCACGCCCAAGGAGTACCTGCCCCTCGTGCACACGGAGGACGGCGCCAACTACTCGCAGTACACGTCGGGAGGGAACTCGCCGGGCACGGACGTGCGGACCCGGTACACGCGCGTCCGGATGAACCCCGTCACCCTCGCCGTGGACACCGGGGACCAGACCTTCGCGACGTCCACCGGCCTCCTCATGCACGTCGGCAAGGAGCGCGTGACGGCCATGACCTACGCGGCGGCCATGGGGTGCAGCCGCACGGGCCTGGCCAACGTGGACCTGCGGGGCACGCCGTTCTCCGTGCCCGCGGGCGCCATTGGCAAGTTCGGCCCCTCCAGTGAGTCCTCGTGGTGGGCGTTCCACGACAACAACCAGGTGGTGGAGATGCACGGCTACGGCGGCTGCGGCTGGGTGGGCCCGCAGGGCAGCTACAACCCGTTCAACCAGAACGGCGCGCTGCTGCCCCTGGCGTACACCGCGCCGCAGCCGTAGCCCTCAGGGCGACGGCTCCAGCCCCGCGCCGGGCTTCACCAGCACGGCGCGGGAGTAGGCCATCTGGAAGCCCAGGCGCATGGCGTTGCGCTCCGTGGGGATGCCGGGCGAGGACATGATCGCGGCCAGGTCGCTGCCCTTCTCCTGCCCCCGCGCCAGCCGCGCGGCGATGAGCGCCTGCTGCACGCCGCGCCGTCGGTACGCCGGCAGCACCGACGTGCCGAACAGGGACGTGAGCCCGTCGCTCACCTCGCAGCCCCCCGCCCCCACCGCCACGCCGTCGAGCCACGCCATGTACGAGTCCGAGGAGGGGTTGCGCGCCGCCTTCAATCCCATCTCCCAGAAGATCTCCGGCATCGGCTCGCCTTCCGGGACGAAGCCGCTGCCGGCGACCTCCACGAACCTGCGCACCGCCGCGTCGTCGGACGGATCCACCCGCTCGATGCGCAGGCCCGGAGCCGCGCTCCGCGCCAGCAGCGACAGGTCCTCTCCCGCGGGGAGCGGCCGGTACAGCACCGTCTCGAACTCGCGCAGCACGAAGCCCCGGTCCGCCAGCCCCTTCAGCAGGGCCTGCGGCGTGAAGGGGCTCAGCTCCGCCTTGGGCTCCACCCCGCGCGAGGCGAAGAAGTCCACCAGCGCGTCCAGCTCCGCGTCCGTGACGGCGCGCTCGAAGCCGTAGCCGGACGACTTGTTGATGTACGAGCCGACGCCGCCGAACGCCATCCAGCCGTCGGCGAGCGGCGCGGAGTCCGTCGCCAGCGCCACCGCGGAGGTGGCCTGCTTGCGTTCGAACCGCCGCGCGATCTCCACCAGGTTCACGTCGTTCATCCGCTCCCTTTACACCGGGGCGGGCCGCCGCGTCAGGGCTCGGGGACGCGGCCCGGAGACGGGGTGAGCGGCTCGGGTGGGGACAGGAGCCCGTCCAGCACCCCGTAGGCGTAGAGCGCCGCGAAGGCGTAGGCCCCCACGAGATAGGAGACGTTGAAGGCCCGGGCCGTGGGCGCGTCCTGCGCGGAGTAGCGGCCGTCGGAGCCGCGCATCGACAGGGCCACGCCCAGGGAGACGGCGGACACGGCGAACGTCGCGCCCTGCCCCACCGCCAGCGCCGTGCCCTTGGAGCGCTGGCCGTGCACCAGGTGGCCCACGCCGAACGGCACCAGGTACCAGCCCTGCGACGCCGGGCGGGATTCGACGAGGACGGGGGCGGAGGTGGAGAGCTGGGGCAGGAGCACGGGAGGCCGGCGCTCGGCGGCGCGCCGGGTGATGCGCTCGCGCCGCTGGACGTTGACCCGTTCGACGAAGGCGATGAAGTCCGGCGGATACACCAGCGGGTCCAGCTTCGTGTCGGGGTCGAGCGCGAGTCCCTCCACGGCTTCCTGCTCGGCGCGCGGCAGGTCCTCCTGCGCGTGGAGCGTCGCGGCGAGCAGCAGGTGGGCTTCGGCCTCTTCCTGGAGGTTGGTGAGCCGCAAGGGCTGGAGCAGGCCCTCCAGTGAGGCCCGGGCTCGGGGCAGGTCGCCGGACTGGTAGGCCTCGCGGGCGGGGCCCAGCGAGGAGGACGCCGCGAGCACGAGGGACACGATGGCGGTCTTCATGGCGACGGCTCCAGCACGACCGTGGTGCGGGTGCCCGCCACCGCGTTGAGCGACTGCCTCAGCACGTTGCCTCGGGCGTCGCGGGCCGACACGAGGTGTCCCCCGTGCGTGAGCTTCAGGGGAGCCGGCAGCGGGGCCACGCCCACCTCCACGCCGTCGACGAAGACGCGGGACGCCGCGGGCGCGACGATGGTGACCTCCGCGTCGCGCACCCGGAGGGAGACTTCACGGGAGACCGCTTCACCGGCAACCACTTCGAGCACCTCCTCGACGGGTTCGCACAGGGGGTTGTCGAAGCGGAGCCGGTGCGTTCCGGGGGACAGCCGCAGCTCGCGCAGCCGTGGGGTGTAGCCCCGGCTCTGGCCATCGACGAACACCTCGGCCCAGGGGCGCGTGGCCACCGTGAGGGTCGCGAAGTCCTGGGCGTCCGGTACGCGCACGGGCAGGTCCTCGCCAGGGACGGGCTCCGTCGTCTCGGGACGCGAGCTCCGAGGCCGCGAAGTATCAGCCGCCCCGCGCGCTGGCGGCGCCGAGGCGCGTGAAGGAACCCTGGAGGCACCCGCTGCGTTCATGCTCGCAACGGACGCGGAGTCCACGGAGTTGCCCCGCGTTGCATTGGAGGCCACGACAGGCGGAGGAGCAGAAGCATCCACCGTGCCCGAGCTCGCGACAGACGCGGGAGGCACCGAGTTGCCCCTCGTTGCATTGGAACCCATGACAGGCGGAGGAGCGAAGGTCTCCACTGTCTTCGAGCTCGCGACAGACAGGGGAGCCACACCCACTGGAGCAGTGGGAGCCTCCACCGTGCCCGAACCCGCGACGGGAGCGGGAGGCACGGAGGAGCGCTTCGTTGCATTCGCAGCCACACCCGATGGCGCAGCAGGCGCCCCCACCGTGTCCGAACCCGCGACAGGCGCTGGAGACACGGGTGTGCTGGAGTCCTCCGCACGCTCACGCGAGCGCCATCCCCACGTCCCCACGCTCCCCAGCACTCCCGCGATCACCACGCCCGCCACGAGCCCCTTCGCTCGTTCCGGCCACGAATCCGGAAGCGCATCCCACGCACGCCGGGCCAACCCCTTCTTCACGGGACGCGAGCGCAGGAGCGCCAGCACCTCGGGGGCTCCGGGCTGGAGCGTCAGCGCGGCATTGAGACACCGGGCGGCCCGTGCCCCCTGCCCTGCCGCGAGCAGCGCGCGGCCCTCGCTCAACAGCCGCTGGAACCCGTCCTCGCGCCAGCGGGCGACGGTAGCCTCCGGGGCCAGGAAGAAGGCGCGTGACGCTTCGGCGGGCGCACCGACCCAC
>NZ_JBKGHJ010000216.1:0-13488 GCF_046520365.1 Corallococcus sp. 4LFB | reverse complement strand
GCCGTCCGCGCCGGGCCCAGGTGCGTCAATCGTAGCCCGCCGCAGAAGTGCCCGCCCTGGCCGCGCACCAGCAGCGCGCGCACGTGGCCGGCGGGCTCCAGCGCCGCGTCCAGCCGGGCCAGCAACCCGTCATTCAGCGCGTTGCGCCGCGACGGGTTGCGGACGGTGAGCACCCGGACACCGCCCTCGCGATCCTCCACCTCCAGCGTGGGCTCCATCCCTGGCGTCGCTCCCCGTCTTCCTTCGTGAAGCCCGTGACTACCCGAGCACCACGAGGACGTCGCCCTCGTTGACCGCCTGCGCTTCCTTGCAGCGGATCTCCTTCACCGTGCCGCCCTCCTCGGCCTCCACGGGCATCTCCATCTTCATGGACTCGAGGATGACCAGCGTGGTGCCGGACTCCACCGTGTCGCCCACCTTCACTTCAATCTTCCACACCGTGCCCGTGATGTGCGCCGCAACGTCCGCCATGAACCGTCCCTCCTCGGGTGGGATACTTAAGGCTTCGCGTGAGAATCCAGGAAGTGCGTGTCCAGCTCACCGGCGCTGAAGGCAGGGTCCTTCAGGATGCGCAGGTGGAGCGGGATGTTCGTCTTGATGCCTTCGATGCGGAAGGACTCCAGCGCCTTCACCGCGCGGGCAATGGCCTCGTCGCGCGTGGCGCCGCTGATGATGAGCTTGGCGATCATTGGGTCGTAGTTCGGCGTCACCACGTCCCCTTCCGCGTAGCCGGAGTCCAGGCGCACGCCCTCGCCCGTGGGCGGCTGGAACACCTTCAGCGGGCCGGGGGACGGGAAGTACTTCACCGGGTCCTCCGCGTAGATGCGGAACTCCAGCGCCGCGCCCTTCCGCGTCACGTCCTCCTGCTTCACCGTCAGCCGCTCGCCGGAGGCGATTCTCAGCTGCCAGCCGATGAGGTCCAGCCCCGTGGTCAGCTCCGTCACCGGGTGCTCCACCTGGAGCCGGGCGTTCATCTCGATGAAGTACACCTGCCCGTCCGAGTACAGGAACTCGACCGTGCCCGCGTTCGCGTAGCCGAACGTCTTCGCCGCCGTGACGGCCGCCGTGAAGAGCGTGTCCGCCAGCGCCGCGTTGCGTCCATTGGCGAACAGCACCGACGGGGCCTCCTCCACCACCTTCTGGTGCCGGCGCTGGATGGAGCACTCGCGCTCCAGGCCGTGGATGAGGTGGCCGTGGGTGTCGCCCAGGATTTGCACTTCGATGTGGCGGGGCGCCGGGAAGTAGCGCTCCAGGTACACGCCCTCGCGGCCGAAGGCGGCCTTCGCCCGGTCCGTGCACTGGCGGTACACCTTCTCCAGCTCCGCCGGGTCCTTCGCCGCCGCCATGCCGATGCCGCCACCGCCGCTGGCGGCCTTGCACAGCACCGGGTAGCCGATGCGCTCCGCGGCCTCCAGGGCGCTCTGCACGTCCGGCAGGACGCCGTCGCTGCCCGGCACCACCGGCACGCCCGCGGCGGACACCAGCTTGCGCGCCTGGCTCTTGTCCTTCATCCGGGCCATGGCCTCCGGCGGCGGGCCCACGAAGACCAGGCCCGCGTCCGCGCACGCCTGCGCGAACTCGCCGTTCTCCGACAGGAAGCCGTACCCGGGGTGCACCGCCTGCGCGCCCGTCTTCTTCGCCGCCTCCAGGATGGCGGGGATGCTCAGGTAGCTGTCCTTCGCGGGCGCGGGGCCGATGCGCACGGCCTCGTCCGCCTCCTTCACGAAGGGCAGGTTCACGTCCGCATCCGAGTACACCGCCACCGTCTTCACGCCCATGCCCCGGGCCACGGCCCCGATGCGACGCGCGATTTCACCCCGGTTGGCGATGAGCAGCTTCTGGAACATGGCAGGCACCCTGGCGGAACGAGGGGCGGCCAAACTAACCCCCACCCTCTTGACTGACAAGCGTCCGGGCAGGTGCGCAACAGGTCCGTACAGTCCCGTAAATTTGCGGACTTGCGAACCCCTGGCGTACCTTGCCCGACGTGAAGCCTCCCTCGACAGGAACGCACAGCGTCGTGGACCTGCATGGTGCCCGCCGCGCCCGCCGTCTGGACTTGTACCGGAACCGGCTCAACCAGCGGCAGCAGGACACCCGCGCCAATCTGGTGACGCTCTACGAGGGCGGCACCCTCTTCACGCCCGACGGCACGAAGCAGGGTCGCTCGCTGCTCAAGGCCCTGCAGCTGCTGCAGCGGGCCGGCACCCGCCTGGAGGAGCTGTCCGGTGAGGGGCTGCTGCCCGCCCCCAGCGTGTCGGAGCGCATCGACGCGCTCTACGACGAGGTGGACGGGCTGTTCACCAGATGCGACCGCCTCACCGGCAGGGGCACGGCGAGCGTGGCCCGCCTCCCCCGCGGCTAGCGTCCCCGCTGCCTGACTACGGCAGCTCCGTCTGGCCCTGGCGGCGCAGGAACGTGGGGATGTCGAACTGATCCTCGTCCAGGGGCAGCGCCGCGTCCTTCACCACGGCCGTGCGCGCGCTCTGCATGGAGGCCTTGGGGTTCTCCACGGTGGACATGGTCGGACGCGGCGTGCTCTTCGCGGGCACCAGGCTGGCCACCTCCTCGCGCGGCGAGGACAGGGCCAGGGGCGGCGTGGAGGGACGGCCCACCAGCGGCACCTGGACCACCTGCGCCATGGGGCGCGCCTTGGGGGCGTCCCGGTGCACGAAGCCCGTGGCGATGATGGTGATCTTCACCTCGTCCTGGATCTGCTCGTCGATGAGCGACCCGAAGATGATCTCCGCCTCGCCGTCCGCCGCGTCGTGCACCAGCGTCAGGGCCTCGTTGACCTCCTGCAGGGTCATGTCGCGGCCGCCGGTGATGTTGATGAGCAGGCCCGTGGCGCCGTCGATGGAGACGTCCTCCAGCAGCGGGCTGGAGATGGCCTGCTGCATGGCGGTGATGGCGCGGCGGTCGCCGCAGGCGTGGCCCGTGCCCATGAGCGCCAGGCCCTTGTCGCTCATGATGGTCTTCACGTCCGCGAAGTCCACGTTGATGTAGCCGTGGTACTGGATGAGGTCGCTGATGCCCTGCACGGCGTTGAGCAGGACCTCATCCGCGCGCTTGAAGGTCTCCAAGAGCGGCATGGGCTCGTTGGAGAGCGACAGCAGACGCTGGTTGGGGATGGTGATGAGCGTGTCCACCGCGGCCTTGAGCTCCACGATGCCCTGCTCGGCCTGCTTGCGGCGCTTGTTGCCTTCGAAGAGGAACGGCTTGGTGACGACGCCCACCGTGAGGCAGCCCAGGCTCTTGGCGATGTCCGCGATGATGGGCGCGGCGCCCGTGCCGGTGCCACCGCCCATGCCCGCGGTGACGAAGACCATGTCGGCGCCTTCCAGCACCGCGGCGATCTGATCGCGCGACTCCAGGGCGGCCTCGCGGCCCATCTCCGGGTTGGCGCCCGCGCCCAGGCCCTTGGTGAGCGCCTGGCCCAGCTGCAGCCGGGTGGGCGCCTTGCTCGCGGCGAGCGCCTGGACATCGGTGTTGGCGGCGATGAAGTCGACGCGGTCGAGCTTCGACAGAATCATCGTGTTGACCGCGTTGCAGCCCGCCCCGCCCGCGCCCACGACACGAATCTTCGCGGCCTGCTTGTTCTGCTCGAACTGGTCCATGTCGTCCTCGTGGCGGAAGCACCGCGGCGCCGTCCGCGGAAACACCCACCGTCGACAATCATCAGGAAGTCGGGCGCTTTGGCAAGTATTCCGCTACCTGCCTGTAGCGCCCTGCTGCGCGCCCGAGTCCTGTCGCCCACTTACGCGTGTGGCATCACCGGGCATGCGGACATCGCGCGCGTGCAAACACCCTCTTGACTCGCGCGAGGTGACTCGCCGTGGCCAGTCGTCCACGCCGTTCGCGCACGCAGGACGTGACAGGACGGGGCGCGGATGACGAAAAGGCCCGGCTCCCTCGGGGGAACCGGGCCTTGCGTGTTTCATTCCTGCGAGCGTGAGCTACGGGGCGGGCTTCTCCACTTCCACCTTGCCCATCCGCGTGATGTTGAACTCCACGCGGCGGTTGTTCTCGCGGCCCGCGGCCGTCTTGTTGGTGTCCACGGGCTTCGACTCACCGTAGCCCTCGGACTCCAGGCGCTCCGCGGCGATGCCCTCGTTGACGAGGAACGTCTTCACGCTGGCGGCGCGGCGCTTGGACAGGTCCAGGTTGGCGACGTCGCTGCCCTGGCTGTCCGTGTGGCCCTCGACGCGCAGCAACTCCACCTGCGGGTTGGCGCGCAGCACGGCCGCCACCTGCTTCAGGATGGGGAACGAGCGCGGCAGGATGACGTCCTTGTTCGTGGCGAAGTAGACCTTCTCCAGGATGAGGATGCGCTCGCCCTCGACGAGCACCTTGACCTTGCCCTTGTCCGGGCAGCCGTCCTCGTCCGTCACGCCGTTGATGGTCTCCGGCTCCAGCGGGCACTTGTCCGCCGTGTCCACGATGCCGTCCTTGTCGTTGTCCGGGTCGGGGCAGCCGTCCTCGTCCTGGAAGCCGTCCTTGTCCTCGGGCGCGTTGGGGCACTTGTCGTCCGGGTCCATCAGGCCGTCGCCGTCCGTGTCCACCGGCGCGGGCGGAGGCGGCGCGGGCTTCGTGTCCGGGCAGCCGTCGGCGTCCTCGAAGTCGTTCACCGTCTCCGGCGCGTTGGGGCACTTGTCCGCCGTGTCCACGATGCCGTCGCCGTCGTTGTCCGGGTCCGCGCAGCCGTCCTGGTCCTGGAAGCCGTCGAAGTCTTCCGGGCCCTCCGGGCACACCGGCCGGGGCTGCGCCGGGGCGCGCTCCGGGGTGCTGTAGCCCACGGACGCGAGCACGCGGAAGGTGGGCGTGCCGTAGCCGTGCGTGAGGCCCGGACCCGCGCCCACCTGCGCGGACAGGCCGGTGAGGCCGCGGTACTTCAGGGCCGCGAGCAGCTCCAGCGGACGCTCCTCCTCGTTCTGCTGCTTGAAGCCCACCGCGCCCACCAGCGAGGCCTGGACGGCCAGCGGCAGGTCACCGAGCGGAGCCTCCGCGCCCACCCCGTACGCCAGCGCGCTGCCGACGTTCAGGTTGCGCAGCTGCTCCGCCTTGCGGATGTCCACGCCCACGTTGGCGAGCACGCGGAAGCGCCGGCCGTACTCCGCCACCACGCGCGGGTTGACGGACACGCCCGACCCGCCGAGGAAGTCCGAGGCGCCGCCGGTGGGCAGCGACACGGGCACCACCACGGACAGGCCGTAGTTGTCACCGTCCAAGAGCCGCGCCTTCGGGATGAGGCGCAGGTCGCCGATGCCGCCCCCGCTCACCCCGTTGGCGAAGGAGGAGTCCACGCCCGGCGAGTTCTCCGAGCTCTGGACGGTGATGGGCAGCACGACGCCGATTTCGAACCGGTCGAAGAGGCCGACGGCGCCCATCAGGTCGAAGCCCACCTGACTCTTCACCACGGAGGTGATGTACGTGTCCGAGCGGGGGTCGAAGAAGTTGAGCGGCTTGTCGGCGTAGTTGACCGACAGCCCCACGTTCCACCCCAGGTGCCGCTGCACCTTCGCGCCGTGCACCGCGAGCACGTCCGCGACGCCCGGGCCCGGCTTGTACTGCTGCACGTCGATGGCCTGCGACACGGCCGTGGCCTGCGCGTGGGCGGAGGTGCCCGCGAACAGGGCCGTGACGAACACGGCCAGCGCCCCACCCGCGCGCGCCAGGAAGTTCCCAGCGCGGCGGAAGCGGCGGCCCACCAGGGGCAGCGCCAGCAGCATCAGCGCGAAGGGCGCCAGCGAACCGGAGCCGCCCGTGCTGCAGCCATGGCCCACCACCAGGTAGTCATCGTTGGCGTCGAGCGGGTTGGAGCCGCCGTTCACCTCCGTGCCGTCGTCGATGCCGCCCTGGTCGGTGTCCTTCATCGTCGGGTCCGTCTCCGTGGCGTCACGGCGGCCGTCGTGGTTGGCGTCTTCCTCGCCGTCCTTCAGGCCGTCGCCGTCCGTGTCCGGCTTCTTCGGATCCGTCTTCGTCGTGGGGTCCGCGTCCGGCTTGAAGTTCGGGGACGACGTGTCGGTGCCCGGCGGAGCGGTCTCCACGGTGACCCCCAGCTCCGTGCCGTCGAGGATGCCGTCGTTGTCGCTGTCGGGGTCGAGCGCGTCGATGGTGCCGTCCCCGTCCGTGTCGGTCAGCCCGTCGATGCCGTCCGGCACGCCGTCGTCGTCGGTGTCGGAGTCGAACGGGTCCGTCCCGTGCTCCAGCTCCGTGGCGTTGTCGATGCCATCGCCGTCCGCGTCCTGGTCGTCCGCCGGGTTGTTCGGGTCGGACTCCTGCACGTCTACGCGGCCGTTGTGGTTCTTGTCCTCGATGCCGTCGAACACGCCGCCGTTGTCGGTGTCGTTGTCGAGCGGGTTCGTCCGGGTGGTGGGGTCCTGATCCGCGACGAACTTCGTCGGGTCGGTGTCGTCGCCCTGGGGCTCGGTGAGGCCCAGCTCCAGGCCGTCCGTCAGGCCGTCGTCGTCCGTGTCGAGGTCGTTCGGATCCGTCTCCGTCGCGTCCTTGAGGCCGTCGTGGTTGGCGTCCTCGTTGCCGTCGAGCAGACCGTCGTCATCGGTGTCGTCGTCCAGCGGGTTCGTCGTCGTCGAGGGGTCCTTGTCCGCCACGAACCTGGACGGGTCGGTGTCGTCGCCCTGGGGCACGGTGAGGCCCGTCTCCACGCCGTCGGTCAGGCCGTCGCCGTCCGTGTCGATGTTCTTCGGGTCCGTCTCGTCGGCATCGACGATGCCGTCATGGTCCTTGTCCTCGTTGCCATCGAGGATGCCGTCGTCATCCGAGTCGCTGTCGAGCGGATCCGTGCCGCCCACCTTGACCTCGATGCCGTCGGGGATGCCGTCGTCGTCGGAGTCCGGGTTGTTCGGATCGGTGCCCTGGGCGACTTCCTCCTCGTCCGTCAGGCCATCGTTGTCCGAGTCCTGCGTCCCCGCCTGGTCGACGGTGAAGGTGGAGGTCGTGGTCGTGCTGTTGGTGGTGCCGTTCGTGGACACCGCCGTGACGGTGTACGTGCCATCCGCCAGCGGGCCGGGCAGCACCTGGCTCCAGCTGCCATTCGTCACCGGCAGCGGCCCATAGTTCGTCCCGTTGACGGTGATGGTCACGGACGTCGCGTTCGCCGCCGTGCCTCCAATCGTCACGTTGGTGGGAACAGTCACCGTCGAGCCATTGGCCGGCGTCGTGATGGCCACCGTCGGCGTCGGCGGAGGCACCGCCACCGTGAAGGTGGAAGAAGCCTGCGTGCTGTTGGTGGTGCCGTTCGTGGACACCGCCGTGACGGTGTACGTGCCATCCGCCAGCGGGCCGGGCAGATCCACGGTCCAGGTGTTGCCCGTCAGCGTCGCCGGGTAGTCCGTGCCCTGGAACGTGACCGTCACGCTGGTGGCGTTCGTTGCCGAGCCCGTCACCGTCACGTTCGGGTTCGTCACCGTCGAGCCATTGTCCGGCGTCGTGATGCTCACCGTCGGCGTCGTGGCAGCCCCCACCGTGAAGGTGGAAGAAGCCTCCGTGCTCGTGGCCGTCCCGTTCGAGGACACCGCCGTCACCGTGTACGTGCCGTTGGGCAGCGGACCGGGCAGGTCCACGGTCCAGGTGTCGCCCGTCAGCGTGGCCGGGTAGTTCGTATTGTTGAAGCTCACCACGACGCTGGTGGCGTTCGTGGCCGAGCCCGTCACCGTCACGTTCGGGTTCGTCACCGTCGAGCCATTGGCCGGCGCCGTGATGGCCACCGTCGGCGGCAGGTTCTGGGTGATGACACCCGGGTTGCCCGGAGCAGAACCGTAGGTCGGGCCATCCAATGCCGAATCCGTGGGCTGCACACCCGCCGCGCCGCCCGCGACCGACGTGTCGCACGCGAGGCTCGTGCCCTGCAGGAAGATGTTGCCACCACCACCACCACCGCCCGTGCCGTGTGGCGACTCCTCGAAGGTGCTGTCGCCGCCCTTGCCACCATTCGCGGACAGGGTGCCGAGCGCACCGCAGGACAGGGCGCCCGTGAAGTTCAGCGAGATCGTACCGCCCGCGCCACCGCCGCCCGCCGCGTCGTTCTGGGAGTTGCCGCCCGAGAGGCCATCCGCCGTGATGCTGCCCGTTCCCGCAAGCGCCGCGCCGCGCACGAAGACGATGCCGCCCGCGTTGCCGCCGCCGCCGCCCCGGTCGTTGTTCGCCATCGACCGGACGCCGCCACCGCCGCCGAACAGGACACGGGTCGCCGGGGCAAAGAGCATCTGGCCACCAGGAAGACCGCCCACCGCACGTGCCGGAGCGGGCTCCTCAGCCCAAGTCCGACCGCCGATGCCACCCGCGCCGCCATTGCCACCGCCGCCGCCACCGGAGTTGTGGCAGATGCCGCCGCCGCCCGCGTTGAGGATGTTGCCCCGGCCCGAGATCTCCGCAGTCTGCAAGAACACCGTGGGCGGCTTGTAGCGGGCGGGCACTGGCCCTTCGCCCTTCATGGCGCCTTCGGGATTTTCCAGGTCATAGGAGTCGGCGGGGCAGGCGTCGCCGTCGCCGTTGAAGTACTCCGCTCCGCGGAAGCCCGCGCCCGAGGCGGAAATGGTGCCGTTGTTCGTCACCGTCCCCGTGGCGAAGAAGATGACGATGCCGCCCACGTTGTCGTTGATATCAACGCTGGACCACGGCTGGGCGACGATGCTTGCGCCCGCGTTGATGGTCACGTTCGTGTACTCAGGCACCCGGATGGCCTGCGCCGAGGTCCGGATGCCCTCTTCGTCATCATTGCCGCCCGTAAACGCTGTCGTGAGCGGCATGCCCGTGAAGGTCAGCTGCTCATCCGTCACATCCGTGAGCCGAACGAACTGCCAGTTGCCTACCGGGGTCGCCGCGAAGTTGAACGGGCCTGGGGCGCCGGAGCTCACTGCCCCTGTGAAGCCCGTGGACTGGTAGAGCATCACCAGGTCGCCCACGTTGAAGCCCGTGGTGTCCGTGACGGTCACGCTCGTCGCATTCACGCCCGCAGGCTGCGTCAGCCGCGTGTACGTGTTGATGATCGTGCCGGCCGCGTTGACCGTCAGCGCACCGTCGTGGCCATTGCCCAGGCCGAAGGTGTCGGGTTCAGCGAAGGCCGGTGGCGCCGCGAATATGGCGCACAGCAGGGCCAACAGAGCCGCGGCGGAGCCGCGTACTCCCAGTAGGAGCGTCAGCAACCGCGAAGTCTTGTGTGGAGTCATAAGGTCAGGGGCCCACCGGGAACGGCGGGATGTGTTCCGGGGGCCATGGGGCCACCTAGCAAGCCGGAAGCCATCCTCTGTCGAATTCCCGATTCGTCCAAATCCTGGAACTTGCACGACCGGCTGCCCGCACCCAGAGCGGACGTCCGGAAGCCGGATCCGGATTCCGGAATCTGGAAACACTCCGCGTCCTGGAATGACGCGTCAGCTGCCCCCCTGACGCGTCAACGCGCGCCCCAAACTCAGCCCCCCAGAAACGCGAAAGGGCCCCCCGAAGGGAGCCCTGACTCAGCGCAGCACCGGTTCCGGGAACCGGCCTAGAAAATCTCTTCCAGCCACTCGCGCATCCGGCCCTTCACCTTCTTGTAGACGTTGCCGTCCTCCCGGATGCGGAACATGCGGCGGTCCATGTGCTTGGCGCCGTAGACGACCAGGCCCACGCCCGTGGCGTACATGGGGCTCTTCACCACGTCCACCAGACCGCCAATGCCGCGCGGCATGCCCCGGCGCACCGGCAGGCCCAGCACCTCTTCCGCCAGCTCCGGCATGCCCGCGAGCAGCGTGCTGCCGCCCGTGATGACGATGCCGGACGCGAGCAGGTCCTCGTAGCCGCACTTCTGGATCTCCCGGTGCACGAGCTGGAAGATCTCCTCCACGCGCGGCTCCAGAATCTCCGACAAAATCTGCCGGCCCAGGACGCGCGGCTGACGGCCGCCCACGCTGGGCACCTCGATCGTCTCGTCCTTGTTGATCATGGACGCGAGCGCGCAGCCGTACTTCTGCTTGATGCGCTCGGCCTCGTGCGCGGGGGTGCGCAGGCCGATGGCGATGTCGCTCGTCAGGTTGTTGCCGCCCAGGGCGATGACGGCCGTGTGGACGATGGAGCCGCCGGAGAAGATGGCGATGTCCGTGGTGCCGCCGCCGATGTCGACGAGGCACACGCCCAGCTCCTTCTCGTCCTCGCTCAGCACCGCTTCGGCGGACGCGAGCGGCTGGAGCACGATGTCGGAGACGTTCAGGCCCGTGCGGTTGGCGCACTTGACGATGTTCTGCGCGCTGGAGACGGCGCCCGTGACGATGTGCACCTTGGCCTCCAGGCGCACGCCGGCCATGCCCAGGGGCTCCTTGATGCCGCCCTGGTCGTCGATGATGAACTCCTGCGGCAGGACGTGGATGACCTCCCGGTCCAGCGGGATGGCCACCGCCTTCGCCGCGTCGATGACGCGCGCGATGTCCGCGTCGCGGACCTCCTTGTCCTTCACCGCGACGATGCCCTGGGAGTTGAAGCCCTTGATGTGGCCACCGGCGATCCCCGTGTAGACGTGGGAGATCTCCGCCCCGGCCATCAGCTCGGCTTCCTCCACGGCGCGCCGGATGGACGACACCGTGGCCTCGATGTTGACCACGACGCCCTTGCGCAATCCCTTCGACGGATGCGTGCCGATACCGATGATGTCGATACCGCTATCGGTCAGCTCGCCGACGATGGCGCAGATCTTCGTCGTGCCGATGTCGAGGCCGACGATGATCTCCCCCGACTTCTGCTTCGCCATGACTCCTCCCAGGCTCCCTCACTTTCGTGAAGGAAGCATCCTCACTGCGTCGAGTCCCCGCTCCGCACGGAGTCGGACCCACTCGAAAGCCTCACCGCCACCCAACCCGGTCGGGCACGGTTATCCAGGCGAATGATCGCGGCTGCAAGCCCCCTTGTGCTGAGCTCGCGTCGAACGCGCGCCAGCCGCTGGAGCTTGACTTCCGTTTCGCCCGCGCCGAGGCGCACCTCCTGCCCCGTCGCCGTCACCAGCGCAAGCCCGGTGTTCTCCAGGCGCACTTCAGAAAGCCGCTCGGATCGTCCCGGCAACAGCCGCGCATAAGCACGGGTTACATCCAGCGCCTCGCGGAACTTCGCGCGCACCGCGTCCGGGTCCGCCACGTACGCGTCGCGCTCCACGCCGGTGACGAGCGGCAAATCCAGCCCGTCCCCCGGGGTGACGCGCTTGAAGGGCTCGCCCTCCTCGTCCAGCACGTACAGGTCGCCCAGCACCGCCAGCGCCGCGGGGGCGTGCTCCGTCACCTCCACGGACACGCCGTGCGGAAACCGCCGCGTCACCTCCACCGTGTGCACCCAGGGGTGCTGGCCCATCGCCTTCGCCAGCGCGGCCGGGTCCAGCGTCCACAGGTTCTGCCCCGCCGTCAGCCCGGACAGCTTCAAGAGCTCCGGACGCGACGCCCGCTCCAGCCCGGAGAAGTTCACCGACTCCAGCGCGAAGCGCGGCGTCACCACCGCCCAGGCACGCAGCTCGACGCTGCCCCAGATGAGCCCCGCCGTCGCGACGGCCAGCCCCAGCGCCTTCGCCACCGACGGCCCGTGCGAACGGACCGCGCCCTTCACCGCGTCATTGCGCGGTGCGGCGTCCAGGCGGCGGCGGTTCTTGGATTTTCCGAAGGCCATGACTAGGGAGGCGCATGCTGCGTGCGGACGTCGAACCACGCCAGTTTTTGGCTACAGGCACGTCGCTGTAGCGGCACGAAGGGACACCCCTCCTGTGCAAGGGTCTGGAACTCCAGGAAAGAACGCGGAGCGGCTCAGGCCTTGAGCGAAGCGCCCTGGAGCAGCCGCTCACAGAGGGCCGGGAAGTCGATGCCCCGCCCCGCCGCGATTTTGGGCAGGAGGCTGGAGGCCGTCATTCCGGGCAGCGTGTTGATTTCCAGCAGGAACACGTCGCCAGCCTCGGTGACGATGACGTCCGAGCGCGAGCCGCCCGAACACCCCAGCGCCTTGTGGGCGCCCAGGGAGACTTCGTTGACGCGCGCGTACAGGTCCGGGGGCAGCGGCGCGGGGAAGAGATACTGGGTACCGCTGCCGGCCTTGTACTTGGCTTCGTAGTCGTAGAACTCGCGCGCGGCCTTCACTTCGATGACGCCCAGCGCCTCGTTGTCCAGCACGCCGCCCTGCACCTCCCGGCCCTTGATGAACTGCTCCACCAGGAGCGTGCCGGCGTGCTTCGCGGCGTCCTGCACGGCGGCGGTGTAGTCCTCGCGCGTCTTGCAGATGTGCACGCCCACGCTGCTGCCCTCGCGGCTGGGCTTCACCACCACCGGGAAGGGGAACGGCAGCCGGTCCGCTTCCGCGAGCGCCGCCTCCGCCGAGTCGAACGCCCGGTAGGGCGGCGTGGGGATGCCGCGCGCGAGGAAGATCTCCTTCGCGTACACCTTGTCCATGCCCACCGCGGACGCCATCACGCCGCTGCCGGTGTAGGGGATGAACATGGCCTCCAGGAGGCCCTGGATGCAGCCGTCCTCGCCGAAGCGGCCGTGCAGCGCGAGCCACGCCACGTCCACCTTCTCCGCGATGAGGCGCGCGGGCAGGTCCTTGCCCACGTCGATTTCGACGACGTCGTAGCCCAGCCCCTTGAGGGCCCCCGCCACCGCGGCGCCCGTGCGCAGGGAGACCTCGCGCTCGCTGCTGAGGCCGCCGTACAGCACGCCGACGCGCTTGGCCTTCAACTCAGCCGGGGTGAAGCCTCGGGGACCGATGGTCATGGCAGGAAGACTCCGACGAATTTGACTTCGGGGTGCAGGACGATGCCGGTGGCCTCTTGTACCCGGTCTTGCATCAGGGTGATGAGGCCCCGCACGTCGCGAGCGGCCGCGCCGCCCAGGTTGACGATCCAGTTCGCGTGCAGCGTGGACACCTGCGCGCGCCCCAGGGTGTGCCCCTTCAAGCCGACAAGTTCAATCAGCCGCCCGGCGTGGTCGCCCGGCGGGTTGGTGAACACGCTGCCGAAGTTGGGCTGACTCAAGGGCTGCGTGCGCTTGCGGTAGCCCAGGTCCGCGTCCATGGCCGCCTTGCTGGCCACGACATCGCCCTTGGGAAGATGGAAGCGCACGCGGGTGACGATACCTCCGGCGGGCAGCGTGGCGTGACGGTAGGTGTGCGGCACCTGCGCCTTCGTCAGCCACCCCACCCCGTCCGCAGTGGCCACCTCAATGGCCTCCACCACGCGGAAGCACTCGCCGTTCTTGGTGCCCGCGTTCATGGTGACCGCGCCGCCCAGGGTGCCGGGGATGCCCGCGAGGAACTCCGCGCCCACCAGGCCCTGCCCGCGCATGACGTTGACCAGCCGGGCGATGGCCGCGCCCGTGCCCAGCGTCACCCGCCCGTCGTCCGGGCCCACGTCCAGCGCCTCCGGGAACAAATCCGGGGGCAGCTTCACGGTGAGCCCCGGCACGCCGCCGTCGCCCACCAGCGTGTTGGCCCCGCCGCCCAGCACCGTCACGGGGAGGCCCTCGTCGCGGG
>NZ_JBKGHJ010000215.1:0-13494 GCF_046520365.1 Corallococcus sp. 4LFB | reverse complement strand
CGCGCGGCGTCCCCCGCCGTCCCGGCGCCGCCGTGACGGCGCAACCGGCCCCGGATGCGCCGCTGCCTCCGCTGCCCGGCTCGCTCCAGGACACGGAGGAGGACGGCGCCGTACTCGTGGACGCGTCCGGGCACCTGGTGCCCAGCGCGGACCTGCGCCGCTTCTTCGACTACTACCTGTCCGCCACCGGCGAGGAGCCCGCGTCGCTCATCCGCGAGCGCATCCTCACGGCGCTGCGGGCGAAGAAGCTGCCCCCCGCCGCCATGGAGGAGGCGGTGCAGGTGCTGGACGACTACCTGTCCTATCTGGAAGCGGCCCGGGGGCTGGCGTCGAAGGGCGCGGTGCCCATGGACACCGCCGAGCGCCTGGAGGCCCTGCGCAAGCTGCGCCGGGAGCACCTGGGCCCGGGCGCGGCCGACGGCCTCTTCGGGAAGGAGGAGGCGGTGGACGCCGTCGCCGTGGAGCGGCTGAAGCTGATGAAGGACGCGTCGCTGACGAAGGAGGAGCGCGAGCGGCGCATGGCCGAGCTGGAGGAGCGGCTTCCCCCGGACGTGCGCGCCAGCCGCGAGGAGGCCGTGCGCCCGTTGCGGCAGCAGGCCGTGGAGCAGGAGCTGCGGGCGGCGGGCGCGACGGCGGAGGACCTGCACCAGCACCGGCTGTCCACCGTGGGGCCGGAGGCCACCGAGCGGCTGGAGGCGCTGGACGCGGAGCGCGCGCAGTGGAAGCAGCGGCTGGCGGACTTCCGCGCGAAGCGCGAGGCGCTGGGCCGCACGGAGCCGGACGCGGCCTTGCGTCAGGCCGCGGTGCAGCGGCTGCTGTTCGACTCGTTCACCCCGGAGGAGCGCCTCCGGGTGGAGGCCGCGGACGCCATCGACGCGGCGTCCGGTTCCCCAGGCTCCGGCGGCGGGTGAGGCCGCTTCAGGCGATCTTGAAGGGCTTCAGCTCGCTGACCTCTTCGAGCAGCAGCGGCTGCGCGTGGAGGTACGCGGTGGTGCGGCGCTTCTGGTCGATGTCGTCGTAGACGCGCTGGATCTGCTGGGGCGTGAGGCCCATCTCCGGGGAGACCTCCTCGGGCGTGACGCCGTGGTTCTTCGCCCAGAGGATGAGGTCCAGCTGCGAGTAGTGCACGGAGAAGTAGAAGTCCTCCTGCGACTGCTCCAGGCTGAACGTGTCCGTGGTGGGCTCGCGATTGAGGATGCCGTCGATGACGCCCAGGTGCCGCGCGAGCTTGTACGTCTGCGTCTTGTAGAGGCTGGCGATGGGCTTCACGTCCGCGGCGCCGTCGCCCAGCTTCACGAAGAAGCCCTGGTCATACTCCAGGCGATTGGGCGTGCCGGACGCGGCGAAGTTCAGCCGGTCCGCGTGGAAGTACTCCATCATCTTGCGCACGCGCTGCTTGAAGTTGGTGGCGGCGACAATCTGCACGTAGGCCTGGGGCGTGAGGCGGAAGCGCTGCTCCTGCCCGTCCACCTGCACCACCACGTAGAAGACGTTGAGGGCGTCCGTGTTGAGGCGGTCGCCGTGCATGACGATCTTCCACTTCATGTCCGGCTGGAACGCGGGGAACACGGAGCGCACGGCCGCGTCGCGCTGCGAATAGCACCCGGCGGCCTCCAGCACGGGCGCGATGTCGTGCAGCGTGTACTGGATGCCCAGCTTCTCGCAGAGCTCGCGGCCCAGCTTCGAGGACAGGCCGCTGGAGTCGCGCTCCGGCAGGAGCAGGCCGAAGACGCGGTCCGGCCCCAGCGCCCGCACCGCCAGCGCGGCGACGCACGCGGAGTCGATGCCGCCGGAGACGGCGACCACCAGCCCGCGCTTGCGCAGCTTCTTGAGGACGGCCTCCTTGAGCCCGTCGGACAGCGACGCGGCCTTGGCCTCCCAGTCCAGTTCCAGCACCTGCTTGGAGAACTTCATCGTCACGGCGACCTCGATTCAGGGGAAGAGAGTGAAGACAGCACGCGCGTGCGCAGGTCGGCCTTGAGCACCTTGCCGGTGGGCCCGCGGGGGAGCGCGTCGGTGAACAGCACGTGGCGCGGCACCTTGTGCGCCGGGAGCGCTTCGCGGCAGAAGCGGCGGAGGTCGTCCTCCTTCGCGGTGGCGCCCGGCTGGAGGACCACGGCGGCGCACGCGGCCTCGCCGCCCAGGTCGTCCGGCACGCCCACCACGGCGGCCTCCAGCACGGCCGGGTGGCGCGCGAGGACGTGCTCCATCTCCGCGGGGCTCACCCGGTGGCCGCCCACCTTGAGGATCTCCTTCGCGCGCCCGACGAGGAAGAAGAAGCCGTCCGCGTCGCGCCACGCGAGGTCGCCCGTCCACAGCCAGCCGTCGTGGAGGATGGCCGCGGTGTCGTCCGGAGCGTTGAGGTAGCCGGGGGTGACGTTGGCGCCCTTCGCCACGAGCTGCCCCACCTCACCGTCGGGCAGCGGCGTGCCGTCGTCCGCGACCACGGCCAGCGTGACGCCGGGGATGCCCTGGCCGATGGAGCCCGCCTTGTCGGTGGCGCGCGAGGGCGGCAGGTAGGAGAGCCGCGCGGTGGCCTCCGTCTGGCCGTACATGACGAACAGCTCCGCCGGGTGGAAGGCCTCGCGCGTCCAGCGCACGGTGTCCGGGGACATGCCGCCGCCAGCCTGCGTGAGGTAGCGCAGCTTGAGGTTCGCGAGCGACTCCGGAGCGGCCTGGCGGCGCAGCAGCTCGAAGGTGAGGGGCACGCCCGCGAAGCCGGTGCACGCCTCGGCGGCCATGGCCTCCAGCACGACCTGTGGGTACATGAAGCGCGGATCCAGGAACACGGAGCCGCCCGCGAGCAGGTGCGTCTGGAGCACGCTCTTCCCGTAGCAGTAGTGCAGGGGAAGGATGAGCATGGCGCGGTCGCGCGGCGTGAGGCCCAGGTACTCCACGATGGAGCGCGTGTTCGCCGCGATGTTGGCGAACGTCTGCACGACGCCGCGGGGCGTGCCCGTGCTGCCGGACGTGTAGACGATCGACGCGGGAACCTCCGGGGCCAGGGAGGGCAGGGCGGCCAGCGGCGTGGCACCGGCCTCCGGATCCACCGCGCCGTCCTCCTGGAGCCACGTACACGCGGCCGGCTTCAGCAGCCCGAGCATGCGCTCCGGCGGACGGGAGCCGTGCACGACGAAGAAGTGGGTGGGTTGCGAGCGGCCCGTCCAGCGCCGTGCATCCTGACCGAAGATGACCGCGTGGCGGGCACCCGTCTGCGCGAGGATGCTGGTCAGCGAGTCGGCGCCCGTCTCGCGGTCCAGCTCCACGGCGCAAGCCCCCAGTGCCTGCACCGCGAGCCCGCGACCGCCGCCGCGCAGCCCAGGGGCAGGGCGATGAGGACCCGCGCCCCGGGCTCCACACCCGCCGCGCGCAGCTGTCCCGCGAGCGCCAGCATCCGCGCTTCGAGCTGGGCGTAGGTGAGCCGCGCCCACGGAGAGTCCACCGCCGGGGCGTCCGGCGTTGCGGCCGCGTGGGCACGAACCCACGAGGGCGCGGTGTCGGCGCTCACGCGGCCTCCAGCTGCACGGCGTCCACGTCCGCCTGGGGCACGGGCTTCGGCTTCAGGAAGTGGTGCGCCAGCAACTGCGTGGACGCCACGGCGAACAGGGCCATGGTGTCCGCTTCGCTCTCCGCGGAGTTCGGCGCGCGCAGCTTCGCGACCAGCCGCTCCACCTTGCGCGCGTCGAAGACGCCCGTCGCCGCCACCGCCTCCGGGGCCAGCAGCTCGCGCGCCCACGCCGGCGCATCCGGGCCCACCAGCGCTCCCGCGATGGGCGCGCGATAGGGGAACTTGCTGCGCTCCAGGATGGACGCCGGCACCCGGCCCTTCGAGAAGCGCTTGAGCAGGTACTTCTCGTCCAGCCCTCGCAGCCGCAGCCGCTCCGGCACGCGCGCGGCGAACTCCATCACGCCCGTGTCCAGGAACGGGAAGCGCCCCTCCACCGCGTTGCCCAGCAGCATGCGGTCGCCCTGCGCGGACAACAGGTAGCCGGACAGCAGCGTGCGCGCCTCCAGGTACTGCGCGCGCGCCAGCGGCCTCCACTTCGCCACCGCCTCCGGCACCGTCGCGAGCACCGACGCCATCGGATCCTCGTCCGCCACCTTCGCGGCGAACTCCGGCGCGAGGAAGCGCAGGATGCGGCCGCTGTTGCCCCACCGCACCAGGTGCGAGAACGCCAGCGCGTCCGGCGTCTCCAGCCCCGTGCCGAAGAACTCGCGCAGCAGTTCCACGCTCTGCTGGCTCACCGACAGCGTCGGGTACAGCCGGCGCAAGAGCAGCGGCCGGTACTTCGACGCCGGCTGGCGCGCCCAGAACTGGCGCACCTTCGTCTCCTTGAACAGGTCGTAGCCGAGGAACATCTCGTCCGACCCCTCACCCGTCAGCACCACCTTGATGCCCTGGTCGCGCACCCACCCGGAGAGCCGCAGGAACGGCGCGGGCGCGGAGCGCATCATCGCCTGCTCCGCGTGGAAGATGACGCCCGGCACCAGCGCGCCAATGTCCCCGTCGCGCATCTCCACCACGCGGTGCTCGGTGCGCAGCTGCTCCGCCACCGCCGCCTGGTGCGTGCGCTCGTCGAACCGCGCGTGCGCGAAGCCCACGGAGAACGTCCGCAGCGTGCCCCCCAGCTGCTCCTGCGCCAGCGAGCACAGGAGGCTGGAGTCCAGCCCGCCCGACAGGTACGCCGCCACCGGCACGTCCGCGCGCAGCCGCAGCCGCACCGCCCGGTCCAGCACCGCGCCCAGCTCCTCCAGCAGCCGGGGCGCGTCCGCCGCGTCCGGCGTCACGCCGAAGTCCAGGTCCCAGTAGCGCTGGAGCGTCAGCGCCCGTCGCGCCACTTCGCCACGTGCGCGGGCGGCAGGAGCGACACGCCCTCGAAGGACGTGCGCGGCGCCACCGGCGCCCAGAGCTGGAACGTCTGCTTGAGCCCCCGCGCGTCCAGCGCGGGCGTCACGAGCCCCCCCGCGAAGAGCGCCTTCGCCTCCGACGCGAACGCCAGGTGCCCTCCCGGCAGGTGCGCGTAGAACAGCGGGCAGATGCCCACGCGGTCGCGCGACATCCACAGCGTGCGGTCGCGCGGGTCCCACAGCGCGAACGCCCACTGGCCCTCGAAGCGGCGCACGCAGTCGATGCCCCACGCGAGGAACGCCGCGAGGATGACCTCCGTGTCGGAGCGCGTGCGGAAGGCATACGCCCCCGACAGCTGCTCGCGCAGCTCCACGTGATTGAAGATCTCCCCGTTGAAGACCACGGTGAGGCCGGTGGCCTCGTCGCGCATCGGCTGGTGGCCGGAGGCCAGGTCGACGATGGACAGCCGCGCGTGCCCCAGCGCGGCGCCGTCCAGGAGCAGGGCCCGCTGCGCGTCCGGTCCCCGGTGCTTGATGCTGGCGGTCATGCGGCGCAGCCGGTCCGCGTGAAGCGCCGGACCCGCGGCGTCACCCGCCGGGAAGGTGAACCCCGCGATGCCGCACATGGGCGTCTCAGCTCGCCTTCGCCAGCGACTGCTTGCGGTCCACGAAGGCCACCACGCGCGACAGCGAGTCCAGGTTCTCCGGCACCAGCTCCTTGTCGTCGAGCTTGATGTGGAACTCCGTCTCGATGAACGCCACCAGCTCCATCATGCCCGTGGAGTCGATGAGGCCCTTGCGCAGGAACGAGTCGTCGTCCGCGAAGTCGTCCACGAAGAAGGTGTCGATGATGAAGGTGCGAAGCGTGTCACGGGTGCTCATGGAGAGGTCCTGTCTTTCGAAGCGGGGTGTGGAAGGGCGATGCGGAGACAACGCGCCCGGCGCGTTTTGCTGAGCGCCGGGCGAAGGGAAGCGGGGGCCCGTCAGGAGCCCGTGGCCTCGCGGGCCACCAGGTCCAGGCTCATGCTGCGCGCCGGGTTGCCATGGCCAGCGAGTCCGGAGGCACGTCCTGCGAAACGATGCTGCCGGCGGACACCACCGACCGCGCGCCAATGCGCACGCCCGGCAGCAGGATGGCGCCGTGGGCCACCCAGACGTCGTCCTCGATGATGATGGGGGAGATGCGCTGGCCGTCCCGGTCACTCACGCGCACGAAGGACGCGAACATGCACCGCGCGCCAATCTGCACCGACTCCCAGGCCTCCACCGACACGCCGTAGTTGAACTGGGTCTCCGAGCCCACCAGCAGCCGCGCGTGCTCGTAGCAGACCACCGACGTGGGCAGCATGCCGCCCAGGAACGTCAGCTTGTCCCCCAGCTCCGCGTGGCCGTCGTTGCGGACGGTCACCGGGCCATAGGCGGCCACGTCCCGGCCGGTGCGGAAGGCGCGGAACAGCCAGCGCGCCCGCGCGACGGCCACCATGCGCTCGGCGCGGGGGAACACCTCCGTGCGCACCATCTGGAGGCCCGCGCGCGCCAGCTGGAGCGCCTCTTCGCGGGAAGGGATGGCGGGCTTCATCGCGTCACCTCGCGCCGCAGCACCCGGGCCGGCGAGCCGCCCACCGTCACGCCGGGCGGGATGCGGCGGGAGATGACCGTGCCGGAGGCCACGCTCGCGCCCTTCTGGAGGTGTGTGCCCGGCAGCAGGATGGAGCGGCTGCCCACCGTGACGCCTTCCTCCACCACCAGCGGCACCGACCGCGGCCGCTCGTGCCGGTTGCCGCGGACGGGGTGGTACATGTTGTCCATCAGCTTGCACCACATGCCCAGGCGGCTGCGCGCGCCCAGCGTCACGAGCGACTGCGCTTCGATGGAGCTGCCCCCTTCGATGGTCACGTCGTCCTCAATCAAGATGCGTCCCCCCCGCTGCGCGTGCAGCTCGATGGGGGCCATCCGCGCGTCGAACACCACGCGGTCCCCGATCAGGATCTCCCCCTCGCCGTGAATCCAGACCCGGCCCCAGACGGTGGGGGTGGTGCCCACGGCCTCACAGCGGCGCAACTTCAAACGCGCGACGGTGGGCCCCAGGCCGAGCATCATCATCAGCGGAAGGCCCATGGCTCAGGGACCGGCCTTCGCGGAGGCGGGCGCCTCGGGCAGGGCCGCCAGGAAGGCGACCAGCGCGGAGGCCACGCGCGCCTGCCCCTGCGCGTTGAGGTGGCCGCCGTCATCTGAATACGCCGGCACCAGCGCCGGATACGCGCGGCCGTTCACCTCGTAGGTCTCGCGGGTGCCGTCCGCCTGCGACGACTCCAGCGCCGCCAGGTCGAACAGCGGCTCCTTGCCGCCGTAGGTCTGCCGCATCAACGCGTTGAACGCCTCGCGCGACACGTTCTCCCCGACGCCGAAGACGGGGCGCCCGCGTAGCTCGTTGAACCACGCCTTCGCCCCGCGCTGCACCGTGGTCAGCGGCGCGGTGACGTGCACGAAGGTGACGCCCGGGTGGCGCGACTTCAGCCCCGCGAGCGTGGCGCGGTACTTGTCGAAGAGGGCCTTCGCGTCGGTGCTGGAGGTGAAGTCGATGTAGCAGAACTTCATCAGCGCCACGTCCACCTGCTTCGCGACGCCGCCGTCCAGCAGCCGCTCGAAGTGCGCGAGCTTCGTCTCCGGCTGCTCGTTCTGGCCCACGAACGCGTGCGCCAGCGTGCCCTGGGGAATCGTCGCGCTCGCGTCCTTCACCTCCACGATGGCGGGCGCCGCCGGCGACCGCGAAGGCAGCAGGCCGCGCACGCCGTCCAGGATGTTGCCGCCCACCGACTGGTGGCCGAAGAACACGCGGCGGTGCGACAGCCGCTCCAGGCCCGCGAGGGCCGCGTCTGGCTTTACCTGGGCCGTGGCCGCCGCGCTCGGGGGCAGGGCCATCAGCAGTGCGCCCGGGAGGAGCAGGGCACCTAATCGCGCGGGAAAGCCACGAATGACTTGCATGTGTGAACCTTTAGACCTTTCCGCCTCCGAGCGTCAAAGCCCCTGGCGACACGGTTGGATGCATGCCTCCCAGCCCGCCTGGGACTCCAGGACAGCGGGTCGTGACTGCCCCGGCGCCGGTCCGGGGAAACCCGCTACTCGTGCGTCAGGCCGAAGAGGGCCCGCAGCCTTCCGAGGATGCGGCCCGCCTCGGGCGAGTGGTCCGGTCCGCCGCCGGAGGCCTGGGCCACGGCGCGCAGCTGGGTGCGGCGCTGGGCGAGGATCGCGGAGAGCTGCCGGGCGAGGCCCGGATAGTCGGAGAACAGGCGCGCGAAGGTGGGCCGGTCCAGCTCCAGCAGCACGGAGTCCTCGAGCGCCACGACGGTGGCGGCGCGGCGCTCCCCGGTGAGCAGCGACATCTCCCCGATGTAGTGGCCCGGCCCCAGCCGGGTGATCTCGGACTGGAGCGTGCCGGCGCGCACGCTGACCTCGCCGGAGGCCACGACGTAGAACGTCCCGCCCTCGTCACCCTCCTGGATGATGCGCTCGTTGCGGCCGAAGCGGCGCACCACCCCTTCGCACCGCAGGCGCTCCAGCTCCTCCGGGCCCAGCGGCGCGAAGAGGTCCACCTGGCGCAAGAGCTCCCGCACCGTGGCGTCGGCCAGCTCGTGGCGGCGGTGCCCCGCCTCCCGGCGCAGGGTCACCGTGCGCTGGGCGTGGGGCAGCTCCAGCCCCTCGCGGCGCAGCCGGTACCACAGCCGCGTGTGCAGCTCCTCCCTCACGGTGTCCGACAGCGCGAAGTCGTTGAGGAAGACGCGGATCATGTACTGCGCGTTGGAGTCCGTGAAGGCCACCGTGCGCGCCAGGGGCGGCGGCTGCGCCAGCACCTGGGGAATCTCCCGCGCCACGTCCAGCAGCGCCTGCTTCACCTGGTTGGGCGGCGCGTCCAGCGACACCCCCACCTGCATCTCGATGCCCACGGGCTCGTGGTGCTGGGTGAAGTTCTTCACGTGCTCCTTGCCCACCATGCTGTTGGGCAGGGTGATGACCTCGCGCCGGAAGTTGGCGATGCGGATGGAGCGCCACCCGATGTGCGCCACCCGTCCGGTGTGCTCGCCGATGCGGATGAAGTCGCCCACCTCGAAGGGCCGGTCCAATTGCAGCGACAGGCCGGCGAAGAGGTTGCCCAAGGTCTCCTGGAGCGCCAGGCCGATGACCACCGTCAGCACCGCGGACGTGGCCAGCAGGCCCGCCAGGTCCAGGTTGAGCTGGCTCTGGAGGATGGGGACGGTGGCGAGCGCGTACAGCGTGAAGTCGATGACGTCGCGCAGGATCTTGGGCGTCGTCACCGGCGAGCGCATCCGCGCCAGCTTCAGCGCGAACGCCACCCCGGCCCGGATGACGCCGTAGGCGAACGTGAGCATCCAGCCCACTCGCACGAGCTTGCGAAGGCCCTCCGGCGTCGTGGCCTCCGGCAGCAGGCGGGAGATCAGCCGCAGCACCAGGAAGGCGAGCAGCATCCGGACCGCGCCCCGGAGGTCGTCGCGCAGGTCCGGGTCCCGGGTGGTGCGCTGGATGCTCAGCAGGAGCACCGTCAGGACGGAGCCCGCCAGCAGGGGGAGGTGACCTTCGAGGAAGTTCAGCACGTCCGGCGAATCAGACCGGCCGCGCGCGCACGGGTCAAGGTGGCGGTTGACGGGTGCCCTCCGAGCGGAGATACACGCCCCCATGACGCTTGCCTCGGTGCAGGGACAGCCCCGCGCGATGGACGCGCTCCAGTCCGCCCTGCGGTCTGGCTCGGTGCATCACGCCTACCTGTTCGCCGGGCCGGAGGGGGTGGGCAAGGAGCTGGCCGCGGTGGGGCTGGCCCAGGCCCTCACGTGCCCGGAGGCCCCGGAGGTGGGCTGCGGCAGGTGCACCAGCTGCGTGCGCATCACCAAGGGCCTGCACCCGGACGTCACCTGGGTGATGCCGGACGCCGAGCGCGTGTCGCGAGGCCTGGCGGGCCGCTCCGACTTCACCGGCACGCCCAGCCGGGAGCTGCGCGTGGAGCAGATCCGCCAGCTCCAGGAGCGCCTGGCGCTGCGCGGCCTGGAGTCCAAGCGCAAGGTGGCCATCCTGGTCAGCGCGGAGCAGATGAACGTCCAGGCGCAGAACGCGTTCCTCAAGACGCTGGAGGAGCCGCCCGCGGAGACCACCCTCATCCTGGTGGCGAGCGCCATGGACCGGCTGCTGCCCACCATCCGCAGCCGGTGCAGCAAGGTGTACTTCGGTCCGCTGCCGGTGGACCTGGTCGCACGGCACGTCCAGCAGGAGCGCAAGCTGGACGCGGACACCGCCGCCCTGGCCGCGGTGATGTCCGGGGGCAGCCTGGGCCGCGCGCTCGCGCTGGACGTGGACGCGCTGAAGGAGCGCAAGGACGTGCTCACCGCCTTCGAGGCCCTGAGCGGTGACGACCTCCCGGCCCTCCTGCGCTTCGCGGAGGCCCACGGCGGCTCGCGAGAGGACGCGGACACGGCGCTGGAGCTGCTCATCCTGTGGACGCGGGACGTGTCGCTCGCGAAGGCGGGGGCGCAGGACGCGATGGCGAACCGGGACCTGAAGGCCCTGGCGGAGGCGGCGGCGCAGCGCACGTCGGAGGCCGCGCTGCACCGGCGGCACTCGCTGCTGGAGTCCGCGCGCACGGCCATCGGCTCGCGCAACGGCGCGCCCCGGCTGCAGCTGGAGCGGCTGCTCATCGAACTGTGCGTGGAGGGCCGATGAGCGCGGACATGGACGAGGTGCTGGCGGAGGTGAAGGGCGGCAAGGTGTGGCCGCTGTACCTGCTGTGGGGCGAGGAGTTCCTGGTCCGCAAGGGCGCCGACGAGCTGGTGAAGACGCTGGTGCCGGACGCCGCCATGGGGCTCAACCTCGCGGTGCTGGACGCGGCCTCCCCGCGCGAGGTGGCGCAGGAGCTGGCCACCCTGCCGCTGTTCCCCGGGCGCAAGGTGGTGCTGGTGCGCGACCCGGAGTTCCTCGCGCCCAAGAAGGGCAAGGGCGACGCGCTGGCCAAGGCGCGCGACGCGTGGAAGGCGGGCAAGCGCAAGGAGGGCGCCCCCGGCGGCTGCTGGCGCTCGCGGGCCGCGCGGGCTGGGGCGTGGACCAGCTGGATCCCCGCGTGCCCGGCGCGCCCACCCTGGAGCAGTGGAAGGACGAGTTGAACGTGGACCTGGCGGAGGCGGACCTCGCCTTCCTCCAGGAGGCGGCGGCCTTCTGCCGCGACGAGCGCATCAGCGCCCCGGAAGGGGACGCGTCCGCGCTGCTGGAGCTGCTCCAGAAGGGCGTGCCGCCCGGCCACGCGCTGGTGCTGGCGGCCACGGACGTGGACTCGCGCAGCCCGCTGCTCAAGTTCGCGCAGGACAAGGGCCGCCTCTTCGAGCGCAAGGTGGCCGCGCGCCACAAGGACCTGGACCTCAGCGAGATCGCCAGGGAGTTCCTGGTCCCCTTCAAGAAGAAGCTGGGGCCGGGCGCGCTGGAGGGGCTCAAGGAGCGCATCGGCGGCAACATCCGGCTGCTCCAGTCGGAGCTGGAGAAGCTGGCCGTCTACTCGGAGGGGCCCACCATCGAAGCCCAGCACGTGGCGCTGCTGGTGCACCACGCGCGCGAGGAGGAGTTCTTCGAATTGACGGAGGCGCTCCAGAAGCGCGAGCTGCGCGACGCGCTCTCCTACGCCGAGGACGCGATGGGGCAGGGCACGCACGCGCTCCAGCTCCTGGGCGCGGTGGCGTCCATCGTCCGCTCGCTGCTGGAGAACCACGCCTGGCTGGAGAAGTACGCCGGAGGGCAGCCGCCGCGCACCGGCCGGGACGTGGAGGCGCGCATCCTCCCGAAGCTGGAGCAGGAGCTGAAGGCCACCAAGCGCAAGACGCCCAACGCGTGGGCGCTCGCGTTCGGCATGCAGGCCGCCGCGCGCTACGAGCGCCGCGAGTTGCTCAACGCCCTGGTGGCGTGCGCGGACGCGGACCTGGCCCTGAAGTCCTCCGCCAGCGGGAAGCTCGTCATTGAACGGCTGTTGTGGACGGTGTGCACCCGCGCCTGATGGGCCCGGGTGGAAGGAGCCGCCATGGCGGACAAGCGACGCTTCGACCTCTTCGCGGACCTGCTCGTCACGCGCTTCCCCCAGGCCCGGCGCGTCTATGACATCGCCGGCGGGATGGGGAAGCTCAACGAGTCCCTCACCCAGCGCGGGCGCACCGTCACCACCTTCGACCTGCGCCACAAGCACCTGCCCGTGAAGTACGCGCAGCGGCTCTTCACGCTGGAGGAGCCCTGTGAGGCGGAGCTCGTCGTGGGCATGCACCCGGACGGCGCCACGCGGATCATCATCGAGTACGCCGCGCGCCACGGGCTGGGCTTCGCCGTCGTCCCTTGCTGCTCCGACAATGGGATGCCCTACAAGCCGTGGATGCGGCACCTGGCCGACGTGGCCCGTGACGCCGGCTTCACCGTGGTGGAGGAGGCGGAGCTCCCCATGGACGGCCGCGCGCGGGTGCTGCTCGGCGTGTGGCGCTGACGCACGCCGCGCGAATCCGGGGTCATCCTTTGAACAGCAAGGAAAAGCCGCCAACCGTGGATTGCCTGAATAGAGGACACCCGCGGCGCGGACTGTCACGGTTCAGGACAGCGGCCCGCGTCCGTCAAAATCCCCAGTGAGAACGGCTGGTTGCGGACTTCGCGTAACGTTTGCTTCCACATTACGGAAGATTTACTGGGCGCTGATGTGCCAGCCGTTTTTCAGTGCCTTCCCGTAATGCGAGGCATTTCGCGGACTTAATGAGTTGGCCTGAAGAATGCTGAAAGGAGCGCTGTCCCGGCGACCACCCCCTTTGCGCCGGGCAGGAGGCAGTACCTTGGTTCGCACTCGTTTCGTTTCAGCCCTGCTGGCCTTTCCCCTCGTCGCTTGCGGCGTCGGTGAGATGGACTCCAACACGCAGGACGGGCAGCAGAAGCCCGATGAAGTGGCGGAAGTGCAGAACGCCCTGAGCGTGATTCCGGGCGCCCAGATTGTCGGCACCAACGCGGATGGGACGCCGCACACCATCCAGGGCCGCCTGGGCCAGGCGGACCGCCCGCTGACGGGCTTCGCCGCCGCGGACGTGCACTCGGCCATCGCCGGGTCGCTGCCCTCCATCGCCTCGCTGTTCCGCCTGAGCGCTTCGGACCTCCAGGTCCGCCGCATCTCCGTGGATGATCAGGGCACGTCGCACATCCGCTACGCGCAGACGCTGAACGGTCTGCCGGTGGTGGGCGAGGAGCTGGTGGTGCACGTGGACCGCTCGGGCGCCATCTTCGGCGCGAACGGCTCCGCCCGCTCCGGCGGCTCCGTGTCCGCGCGTCCGGCGGTCGCCGCGGAGGCGGCCATGACGTCCGCGCTGCGTGACACGCAGGGCACCGGCCTGGCCGCGGAGAGCGCGCGCCTGGTGTACGTGAAGGCCGAGCAGGACGGCCGCCTGCACCTCGCGTACGAGGTGAAGGTCACCGGTGAGAGCGCGCTGATGCCGGTGCGCGACCGCGTCTATGTGGACGCGCTCAACGGCGCCACGCTGCTGCGCGTTCCGGAGATCCACACCGCGCTCAACCGCAAGGTGTACAGCGCGAACAACGGCACCAGCACCCCGGGCACGCTCAAGCGCAGCGAGGGCC
>NZ_JBKGHJ010000214.1:0-13557 GCF_046520365.1 Corallococcus sp. 4LFB | reverse complement strand
GCGCTGGTGGACGCGCTCGAGGGGCGGCTGGCGGCGGGTGGAGGCGGGGAGGGCGGACGCGGGCGTGGTGTACGCGACGGACGCGCTGGGCTCGAAGAAGGTGCGGGTGGTGTTCACGGTGCCGGAGGCGGACGCGCCGCGCATCGTGTATCCGGCGGCGGCGCTGACGCGGGGCAAGGCGCCGGAGGCGGGGCTCGCGTTCGTGCGCTTCCTCCAGACGGAAGGCGCGCGGAAGGAGTTCCGTCGGCTGGGCTTCCTGGACGCGAGCGCGGCGAAGGCCGGGGCACCGGACGCGGGCAAGGGGCATCCCTCGCCGTGATGGATGAAGGGCTGACAGGGCTGGTGCTGTTCACGGTGGCGGTGGCGGCCCTGTCCACGGCGCTCATCCTGGTGCCGGGCGTGGCGGCGGCGTACGCGCTCGCGCGTTGGAGGGGCCCGGGGCGGGGCGTGGTGGAGACGGTGCTGGCCCTGCCGCTGGTGCTGCCTCCGACGGCGGTGGGCCTGGTGCTGCTGGAGTTGCTCGCGCGGGACTCGGCGCTGGGCCGGCTGCTGGATGCGCTGGGCGTGGAGGTGGTGTTCACGCCCAAGGCGGTGGTGCTGGCGAGCGCGGTGATGGCGTTCCCCCTGCTGGTGCGCTCCGCGCGCGCGGGCTTCGAGGAAGTGGATCCCCGGCTGGTGGCGGTGGCGCGCACGCTGGGGGACACGCGCACGCGGGCCTTCTTCCGGGTGACGTTGCCGCTGGCGTGGCGCGGGGTGCTCACGGGCGCGCTGCTCGCGTTCTCGCGGGCGCTGGGGGAGTTCGGCGCGACGGTGCTGGTGGCGGGCAACATTCCAGGAAGCACGCAGACGCTGTCCCTGGCCATCTTCCAGCGCACGCAGGTGGGGCAGGACGCGGAGGCGCTGAAGCTCGCGGGCGTGGCGGTGGTGCTCGCGTTCGGGGCCATGTACGTGACGGAAGTGGTGACGCGGCGGCGCGGGGCCCGGGGGCTCGCGTGATGGAGCTGTCGCTGCGGCTGCCCTGGCGCGCTTCACGCTGGAGGTCGAGGCACGCTTCACGTCCGCGTCGGTGGCGGTGCTGGGGCGCTCGGGTTCCGGGAAGACGTCGCTGCTGGAGGTGCTCGCGGGCCTGCGACGGGGCGCCACCGGACGTGTGGTGATGGATGGCCGCGTGCTCCTCGACACGGCCTCCCGTATCGACGTGCCACCTGAAGCGCGCCGCATGGGCTACGTGCCGCAGGATGCATTGCTCTTTCCGCACCTCACCGCCGGACAGAACGTGCGCTTCGGCGTGCGCGCCGGACGGCCGTCACGCGTGGACGAGGCCGTGCACCTGCTGGAGCTGGAGCCCCTGCTGCACCGCTACCCGGTGACGCTGTCCGGAGGCGAGAAGCAGCGGGTCGCCCTGGCGCGGGCGCTCGCCACCGACCCTGCGCTGCTGCTGCTGGACGAGCCCCTGGCCGCGCTGGACGTCGCGTTGAAGGAGCGCGTGCTGCCGTACCTCTTGCGCGTGCGCGACGAAGCCCGGGTGCCGCTGCTCTACGTGACCCACCAGCTCGGCGAAGCCCGAGCCCTGGCCCGCGAGGCCCTGCTGTTGGATGGCGGCGCCGTGAAGGCCGTGGGCCCCGCGGACACGGTGCTGGGCACGGTGGCGCGCGGCCTGCTCACCGGTGAGCCCGAGGAGAACATCCTCGAAGGCACCCTGGAACATCCTGACTCCGGAGGCACGCGGCTGCGCGTCACGGAGGGGCTGTCGCTCTGGGTGCCGGATGCGCCGGAGCTGCCCCACGGCACCCGCGCCGCCTACGCCGTGCCGGCCGAGGACATCCTCCTGTCCACCGGGCCGCTGACCGGCGTCTCCGCGCGCAACGTGCTCGAAGGCACCGTGACGAAGCTGGAGGACGCGGGGGCAGGGGAGTGCGCGACCCACGTGGACGTGGCGGGCATCCACTGGGTGGTCCGCCTCACGCATGCCGCCGTGCGCGAGCTGTCCATCACCCCGGGCCTGCGCGTGTACCTCGCGGTGAAGTCCTCCGCCTGCCGTCGGCTGGCGGGCAGGGCTTCCTAGTCCCCGCGCGCTTCGGCTTCGAACCGCCGATGCGCGGCCTCCATCCGCTCCAGCGCATCCCGCAGCTCGCGCTCAATGTCCTCGCGCTGGGACCGCACCAGGTCTTCCGGAAACCCCATGCGCTCCAGCAGGTTGAGCTGCATGAAGAACGCCTCGCACTCCCAGGGGCCGTTCGCTCCGTCCAGGAACTGGCCCCCCTTGAAGAGGAAGTCTCCCCAGGAAAGCTCGCCGCGCCGATAGCGGAGGAACAGGCACGCCAGGTGGTCCGCATCCCTCGCGCGGAGTTCCTCGGGAGTGGCTGCAAACGGAAGCATCGGAATGTCGTAGATCAACCCCAGCGCCGTGTCGGCATCCGGCGCCGTGCACAGCTCCAGCAGCCAGAGCGGCGAGTCGTCCAGCTTCATCACCCAGGCATCCGCCCAGGCGATGAGCTGTTTGAGCCCGACGAGCCCCATCCTCACCATCGCGCCGATTCGCACCACGGCGACCGGGTCGAACGGCGTGCCGTCCCTCATCGCTTCGCTCCCGGCTTCTTCGCCGCCCCCCGCCCCGCCGGCTTCGCGTGGTAGCCCTCCACGCGCATGCCCAACTCATGCACCACGGACATCGCCGTGTCCTGCGGGATGCGCGTGTCCTTCAGCTTGTTGCGCGCGGGGTCGAGCACCAGGCCCGTGGCGCCGGAGAAGTCCGTCCGGGTCAGCGTGCAGCCGCGGAAGTTGCTGCCGGTGAGGTCCGCGCCGGTGAAGTCCGCGTCCGTCAGGTCCATGTCGAAGAAGTTCGCCTCCCGCGCCACGCAGCGCACGAAGGACGTCTGGCGCAGGCCCAGCCCCACGAACGAGCTGTACGGCATGCCGCACTCCTCGAAGTTCACCTCCGGGTTCGCCGCCACGCCCGTCCAGTCAATGCCCATCAGCTTCGAGCCCTCGAAGCGCACGTCCCGCAACCGGAGGGCGTTGAAGTTCGCGCGCGTCAGGTTGCAGCCCTGGAACACGCACGCCTCCAGCAGCGTGTCCTTCCACCGGCCCTCCTGCAGCTCGCAGTTCAGGAAGGTGCACCGGTAGAACTCCTTGTCGACCAGGTCGACGCCCTGGAGTTCCAGCCCCTCGAAGGTCTCCCGCTCGAAGGAGTCCTCCTGCTGGAGCCGCTTCACCACCGCGCTGTCGTCCTGGGCCATGCCCGGCGTTATACCGACCCGCGAAGGACCCGGCGATAAGGCCGGGTCCTCCACGGCCTTCACGCTACTTGGCCACCAGCACCAGCACGCCCCGGCCGCACAGGCCGTACTTCGCGCCCTCGCCACCCACCGCGTCCGAGAGGCCCGGGTTGAGCAGCACCTGATCCACGCCCCGGCTCTCGATCCACGAGCAGGTGTCCGTCACGCGGTACCACTGCTTGCCGTTGCCCGGCCACGGCAGGAAGAAGTCCACGGCGGCGGACCAGCCGTTGTACGCGACGTAGATGGCGCCCACCGTCTCACCGGAGAACTCCGACGCGTCGATGCGGTAGGCCAGCGCGTGGTTGCCCGCGGTGTTGAAGTACGTCGCGTCCGGCACGAAGCCGTCCGGCTTGAACCAGCGGTGCTGCTCCATCACGTTCCCGTTGGTGTCCAACGCGCTGTAGAACGCGGCCGGGCGCAGCGCGGGGTGCGCCTTGCGGAACGCGATGAGGTTCTTGGCGAACAGGCGGAAGTTGGACTGGTCCGCGCTCCACGCGTAGTCCAGCCAGTTCTTGTTCGAGTCCAGGTTGTACACGTTGTTGTTGCAGTACTGCGTGCGCAGGAACTCGTCGCCGCCCGTCAGCATGGGCACGCCCGCGCTCAGCATCAGGAACGCCAGGCCGTTGCGCGCCGCCTGGCGCTGGAGCGTCGCGCTGCCGCCCTGGTCCCAGCTGTGGTTGCTGTCCTCGCCGCCGTCGGACGGGCCGTAGGGCCACGGCTGGCTGTTGTTCTTGCTGTTGCACGAGTACAGGTCCTTCAGGGTGAGGCCGTCATGGGCCACCATGAAGTTCACGGACGCGGCCGGCTTGCGGCCGTCATCCGAGTACAGGTCCGACGAGCCCGCGAAGCGCGTGGCCAGCTGCCCCGGCGTCACGTTCTCCACGCCCATCTGGTTCTGGTCCTTGCGGAAGGTGTCGCGGAACGCGCCGTTCCACTCGCGCCACTTCGCCGGGAAGTTGCCCACCTGGTAGGAGTTGCCGCCAATGGCCCACGGCTCCGCGATGAAGTCCGTGCCCGCGCCGCCCGCCTCCGGACGCGGATCCAGCTGCGTGGTGATCTGGTTGAGCGCCGTGTTCGGGTCGTCGCGGTTGTATTCGTAGCCCGGGTGCGTGGCCGTCTCGTGCTCGTGGATGTTGCCCAGCACCGACGCCAGGTCGAACCGGAAGCCGTCCACGCCCAGCGTGTCCTTCCAGTACGACAGCGAATGGAGGATGACGTTGCGGGCCGTGGGGTTGCGCGTGTTGAAGTTGCCGCCCACGCCCGTGTTGTCCCAGTTGAACTGCATGTCCTTCGTGAGGCTGTAGTACGTGGGGTTGTCCAGGCCCCGGTACGACATGACGTTGTACGTGCTGGGATCGCCGCTCACCCAGCCGCCGCCCTCGCCCGTGTGGTTGTAGACCACGTCCACCAGCACCTTGATGCCGGCGTCGTGGAACGCCTTCACCATGCTCTTGAACTCGCGCGTGGGGCCGCCCGGCGTCTGGTCGCACGCGTAGCGGCGGTCCGGCGCGAAGTAGCTGAGGTTCATGTAACCCCAGTAGTTGTCGCCCGCGGTGCTCGCGACCGTGTCGTTGTTGCCGTTGTCCGTCTCATGCAGCGGCAGGAACTCCACCGCCGTCACGCCCAGCGCCGCCAGCTGCGCGGCCTTCTGGCCCGCGGTCTTGTAGGTGCCCAGACAGGCGGCATCCAGCCCGGAGCCGGTGTCCTGCTTCGTCAGGCCGCGCAGGTGCACCTCATAGACGATGTCGTCCTTGAAGGCGCGCGTGGGCTTGGTGCCGGTGGCCGTGGCGTCCGGCGCCAGCACGATGCCCTTGGGCGCGAACGGGCCGCTGTCCTTGTAGCGGTGCGACGGGCCGGACGCGAACACCGTGGCGTCCGCGTTGCTGGGGTTCACCGGGTCGTGCGACAGCTCCAGCGCGTACGGGTCCCACAGGAGCTTGTTCGGGTTGAAGCGGTTGCCCGCGCTGTCCACGTCCGCGAGGAAGCCCACCGTGTTGTTCGTCTTGCTCCAGCTGGAGTTGTACGGCCAGTTGGGCCCCCACGCGCGGTAGCCGTAGTAGACGGTGCCGGTGACGCCGTAGGTGTTCTTCAGCGTGGAGACGGAGACGGACTTGGACCAGACGTTGGTCGTCGCGTTCTTCGTCATCACGTACTTCACGACCTCCTGCGCGCCCTGGGCCGTCTTGTAGATCCACACCTCGATGCGCGTGGCGCGCGACGAGTACACGTTGAAGTTGATGTTGGCCTGCGTGGCGTCGTACTTCGCGCCCAGCGTCCAGCTGAGCAGCTCCTGCTCGCGCTGCGCGGGGGCCTCCACGGCGGGCGCGGAAGGGGCGGGGGCTTCGTCAGGCGTCTCAGGGGTGGCGCAGGAGACCAGCGCCGACGCGAAGCCCGCGGCGACGAGGGGATGCCACCGCGTGAGCCAGGGGCTCCGGCGGTGACGACGGGGAGGGGTCATCATGGATGTGGCTCCAGACGCGGCAAGCGAGGGTCACGACCGCTGCAAGGCCACCGGGCCCGCGACTGCCGGGCCGTCCGGTTCACCACCCCCACGGCGGTCAAGTCAACCGCACGTCCCCCCACCCGCGCCCCTCCGCGCGCCCCCGTACAACGCCGGACATGGCCCGGTGCGTCAAGGCGCCGGGACGCAGGTCTTGTCGGCCCCACACACCAGGTCGCGGGCGCAGTCCTCGTTGCCCACGCACCCCGTGCCCTCGGTGCAGTCGTAGCCGCTGCCGCCGCTCATCCCGTTCACCTTGAAGGCGCTGGCGCTGATCCGCTCCGTCATCGCCTGATTGCCGATGGAGCCCTGCAGCTTGTGGGTCACGTTCACCGTGGAGCTGTTGGTCGCGACCGACGCCTCGATTTCGAACGGCTCCATCACGGCGTTGATGGCGTCCCGGAGGAGCAGGGCGATCTGCGTCGAGGTCGTGTTGTTCTCCACGGGGACCCGCTGGTTGGCGGGGTTCTTGAGCTTCCCATCGCGGTCCACCTCGAAGGTGACGGGGGTGTTGATGCCGTCGCTGATGGTGAACGTCTCCCCGTCATTCATGTTCACGCTGGAGGAGGCCGTGATGGTGCCGGTCGCCGCCTGGAGCGTCTTCGTCTTGCAGGTGGCGCTGCACGAGCCGCAGGAGGCGGTGTTGCCGTCGTCGCAGGCCTCGTTCGCGGGGTTGACGTCCTGCACCCCGTCGCCGCAGACGTTGCCCTGGAGCGGCAGGACCTCCTGGCAGTCCTCGCTGCACTGCTTGCAGGCCGCCGTGCCGTAGGGGCAGGAGACCTCCGTGGTGGTGTTGCCGTCGTCGCAGGCCTCGTTCGTGGGGTCCTTCACCAGGTCGCCGCAGACGTTGCCGTGCGCCGTCAGCACCTCCTTGCAGTCGAAGCGGCACACCTGGCAGCTCGCCGTGCCATAGGGGCAGGAGGTCTCCGTGGTGGTGTTGCCGTCGTCGCAGACCTCGTTCGCGGCGCTGGGGTCCTGCTTCTTGTCCCCGCAGACGTTGCCCCCGAGCTCGAGGAGCTGCTGACAGTCGTTGCTGCACTTCTGGCAGCTCGCGACGCCGTAGTCGCACTCGGTCTCCGTCTTCGTGTTGCCGTCGTCGCAGACCTCGTGGTCCGGGTCCTTCACGCCGTCGCCGCAGGTGTTGCCCGTCCGGGGCAGGCTCTCCTTGCAGTCGAAGCGGCACACCTGGCAGCTCGCCGTGCCATAGGGGCAGGCGTCCTCCGTCCCGGTGTTGCCGTCATCGCAGGCCTCGTTCGTGGGGTCCGTCATCAGGTCGCCGCAGACGTTGCCCTTCAGGTCGAGCGCCGCCTTGCAGTCGCCGCTGCACGCCTGGCAGCTCGCGGTGCCGTAGTCGCACTCGGTCTCCGTCTTCGTGTTGCCGTCGTCGCAGGCCTCCGGGCGGTCCGGCCCGTTGACGTTGACCACGCTGTCGCCGCAGACGTTCGGCTTGCAGGTGCCCAGGCAGTCGTCGTCGTCTTCGTGTTGCCGTCGTCGCACTGCTCCTCGCCGCCGTGTTGGTGACGCCGTCGCCGCAGGCCACCGGGGTGCAGTCCACGTCGCAGATGGCGGAGCTGGGCCCGTCGTCGCACTGCTCGCCCGCCGCGGTGTTGAGGTACCGGTCGCCGCAGGCCGCGGGCGTGCAGTCCGCGTTGCAGGTGCGGGAGTTGCCCGCCGTGTCGCACAGCTCGTTGCGCGTGACGTTGGTGAAGCCGTCGCCGCAGAAGGCGATGGTGCAGTCCGCGTCGCAGGCGGGGCTGTTGGCGGGGCCGGGGTTGTCACACTGCTCGCCGGCCGACGTGTTCACCACGCCGTCGCCACAGGAGCGCAGCGTGCAGTTGGCGTTGCAGTAGGCGGACTCACCCTTGTCGTCGCACTGCTCGCCAGCGGTCATGTTCAGGATGCCGTCGCCGCAGACGCGCACGGTGCAGTTGACGTTGCAGGTCGGGGACTCACCCTTGTCGTCGCACTGCTCCTCGCCGTCGCGGACGCCGTTGCCGCAGCCTTCGGCCGAGCGGCAGTCCGCGCTGCAGCCGTCCTCGCTGACGTTGTTGCCGTCGTCGCAGATCTCCCCCTTGATGGTGTCGAGGACGCCGTTGCCGCAGGTCTCGTTGGACTTGCAGTCGGAGCTGCACCCGTCGCCGTTGGAGTTGTTGCCGTCGTCGCACTTCTCGCCCTTGGCCGTGTCCACGTAGCCGTTGCCGCAGCTCTCCTGGGAGCGGCAGTCCGCGCTGCACCCGTCGCCGCTGACGGTGTTGCCGTCGTCGCAGCGCTCCTCCTTCGTGGGGTCGGTGTACTTGTTGCCGCAGACCTCGGTGGACAGGCAGTCCGCGCTGCACCCGTCGCCGGAGGTGTTGTTGCGGTCGTCGCACCTCTCGCCCACGGCCGTGTCGACGACGCCGTTGCCGCACAGCTCGTTGGACAGGCAGTCCGCGCTGCACCCGTCGCCGTCGACGGTGTTGCCGTCGTCGCACTTCTCGCCCCTGGCCAGGTCCACGACGTCGTTGCCGCACGTCTCGTTGGACGCGCAGTCGTGGCTACAGCCGTCGCCGTCCACGATGTTGCCGTCGTCGCACTGCTCGCTGTCCTGGACGACGCCGTCGCCGCAGTCCGTGGAGATGCAGACGTCCTGGGTCGCGGCGCACTTCAGGCCTTCCGGACAGACGAGCCCGGAGGCGCAGTCCACGGTGGTGGGCTGGAAGCACGAGGTGATGAGCAGCAGCGGCGCGGCCAGCAGCAGCAGGACGCGCGCCACGGAGGAGCCGCCAGGGAGCGGGGAGGAGGGGACGCGTGTCATGCGAAAGACCTCAGAAGCGGAACGTGGCCACGGCACCGCCCGAACCCGCGCCGAGCAGCGGCGTGACCTGCACGGTCGCCGCCTCCTGGCCCGGTTCGATGCGGTACGGCTTGGGTTGGTTGAGGACGGCGAGCACCGCGCCGGTGACGAGCACCGCGCCGCCCACGGCGTACCCGGCGATGGCGCCGGTCTGCATCAGGTTGCCCTGCGAGCGCTCGTCGGCGACGGCGGTGGGCGGGACGCAGCCTCCGCACTCGGCGATGCCCGACTCGAAGGCGCGGAAGTGGTCGCGGGACTGGAGGTGGAGGAAGGCGCTGCCGCCCGCCACGGCCACGCCCGCGCCCATCACCAGCCAGGGCATGGCGGCGGACCAGCGGCGCTTGTAGCGGATGAGGTCGTCGGAGGTGAAGAGCTTCAAGTCCAACGTCGTCGTCTCACCGGGCAGGAGCGTGCGGCTCTGGTCGCTGGGCTCGAAGCCCGTCATCGTCGCGACGATGCTGTGCGCGCCGGGGCGCACCAGCCCCTCGTAGCGGCCGGGGGCCACGAACAGCGGCTGGCCGTCCATCGTCACCGTGGCGCCGGGCGTGGCGCAGGTGATGTCCACCCGCGCGAGCTGCTTCTCCACCAGCGTCTTGTAGTTGCGGGCGTACTCGAACTTCTCCTTCTCCAGCGGCGCCGGCCCGAAGCGCAGCGCCGCCACCAGGTGCTCGTGCACCTCCACGGGCTGGTCCAGGTTCATCAGCGCCAGCGCGAGGTTGTAGTGGATGGCCGGGTGGTCCCAGCGCGCCAGCGCCTGGCGGTACTTCTCCACGGCCTGCACGAAGATGGACTCCTTCAGCAGCGCGTTGCCTTCACCGAACAGCGCGAGCGACGCGTCCTGGTCCGCCCTGGAGATGCCCTTCGCCCAGGGGCGCTCCTCCTCCGAGCCGGCCGGGCCGGCCGGGCCCGCCAGCGAGCCCTCCAGCGAGTCGCTGGCCTGCTCCTCCTGGGCCTTCGGCGCGGGGGGCGGGGGCAGGGGAAGGGACTCGGAGAGGGGCGCGTCCGCGGGCGCCTGCGCGGCGTCGGCGGCGGAGGGCTTGCGCCGGCGCTTCGCTCGGGTGCCGGACAGCTTCGTCGCGCCCGCGGCCTTCGACGCGGTGGACTTCTTCGACGCCGGGGACTTCTTCGACGCGGTGGACTTCTTCGGCACGCCCGTCTTGCGCGCGCCCCGGGACGTCTTCGCGGTGCCCGTGCGGGGCGCCGGCTCCTGCGCCCACGCGGGCACGGTCTCCAGCGCCAGCAGCACCGACAACACGACCGCGGACCTGCTCATCAGCCTGTTCACGTTGCTTCTCACTTCAGGACCTCGATGACCGGACTGCCCAGCTGGTTTTGCAGACGGGAGACGCGCTCCTTCTCCCGCTTGAGCAACGTGGAGAGTTCTTCCGCCGCGCGGAGGGCTTCCTCGCGGGCGTCACGCGCGGTCGTGGCGCTCTCCTCGGCGCGCTTCTTGGCGAAGCGGGCGCGCAGCTGCGCCTCCTGGGCGCGCTGGAGCGCGGACACCAGCTCGTCGTTCTTGCTGAGCAGCTCCTGGTTGGCCAGCGCCACCTGCGCGTTGGCCGCCTCCGCCGCCTGCTGCGCCTTCTGGCGCTCCAGCTCCTTGGCCTGCACCTCGGCCAGCCGCTGCTTGGCCTCGGCCTCCGCGCCGCGGGCGTTGGTCTCGGCGGCGCGCGCGATGATCTCCGCCGCCTGCGCCGCCTGGGCCTGACGCTCGGCCTCCTGCTGCGCGTTGCGGATGACGACGAGCGCCACCACCGCCGCCACCACCAGGAGCCCCAGGAACGTCGCGCTGCCGATGAGCAGCGCCCGCTTCAGCCGGCGCCCCTTCTTCGCCTGCGCGAACACCGCCGCGAGGAAGTCCTGCTGCAACCGGGGCAGCTCTCCCCGGTAGCGCCGCTGGAAGCGCTGGGCCTCCTCCACCAGCTCACCGCGCCACAAGAGGTGCGCGTCGAAGTTCTTGCCCTGCCACTGCCGGGCCGCGTTGCGCAGCTGCTCCAGGAACGCGGAGTCCTCCTGGCCCTCGTCCAGCCAGCGCCGCAGCGTGGGCCAGCTGTGCAGGAGCGACTCGTGGACGATCTCCACCGTCGCGCCCGTGGCGCCGCCGCCGGTCTGCACCACCAGCAGGCGCGCCTGCACCAGGTGGTCGATGAGGCGCTGCATCTCGCCGGTGTCCTTCGTCAGCTCGCGCAGCTCGTCCAGGGACACGATGGCGCGCGTGCGCTCCGGGGTGACCAGCCGCAGGAAGAGGGCGCGCACCAGGGTGCGCTCCTGCGGGGACAGGCTCTCCAGCACGCTGTCCGCGTGGCTGGCCAGCGCGCCCGCGATGCCGCCCATGGCCTGGTAGGCGCTCTCCGTGAGCAGCCGGTTCGTGACGTCGCGCGCCTCCCACAGCTGGGTGGCGGCGAACTGGAGCAGCGGCAGCGCGCCCTGGCTGGCGTCCAGGTGCTCCAGCATGCTGGCCACCATCGCGGGGCTCTCGAACTGGTAGCCCGCGCGCTCCGCCGGCTGCACCAGCGCGTCCTTCAGGCCCTCGCGGGCGGGCGCGGTGAGGAAGAAGAGCCCCTGGCTGAGCTCCGCCATGAAGCGCTCGTCCTCCGGCACCCGGTCCAGGAAGTCCGACCGGATGGAGAGGATGACGCGGATGGGCGTGGTCGCGTCGTCCGCGATGCCGGACAGGCACGCGGTGAAGGCCAGCCGCTCCTGCGCGTCCGGCACCAGCGTGTACAGCTCCTCGAACTGGTCGATGAAGAGGAGGATGCGCCGGCGCTCCCGCCGCGCGCGGCTGCGCAGCACGTTGCCCACGTAGCCGGGCTCCGCGCGCAGCCGCTCCACCAGCCGCTGCTGCTCCTGGAGGTCGTCCTCGATGGTGGTGGAGGAGCTCATCAGCGGCGCGACGATGCTGGCCAGCGCCGACAGGGGGTTGCGCCCGGGGCGGATGACGAGCGCCTCCCACGGCGTGCCGGAGCGCTTGAGCACGGGCACCAGGCCCGCGCGCACGAACGACGACTTGCCCGTGCCGGACGGGCCCACCACGGCCAGCAGCGGCCGGTCGTTGATGCGGTTCACCAGCGCGGCGATCTCCCGCGTGCGGCCGAAGAAGCGGTCCGCGTCCGCCTCCTGGAAGGAGCTGAGGCCCGCGTAGGGGCTCTCGTCCACGCGCAGCTCGCGGCTCATGCGGCCGGGGAGGAAGGGCTCCAGCGCGCGCAAGAGAGAGGTCGCGTCCGGGAAGCGGTCCTCCTTGCGCTTGAGCAGGCAGCGGTCCACGACGGCCGCCAGCTCCTGCGGCACGTCCGGCGCCATGCTCCGCAGCAGCGGCATCGGTTCGTCCAGCATGCCCGTGACCATCAGCTGCGGGCCGCGCAGCGGATCCAGCGGGTGCTTGCCGGCGAGCATGCGGAACAGCATCAGCCCCACGGCCCAGATGTCCGTGCGGTTGTCCACGGCCACGCCGATGCCCCACTGCTCCGGGGACATGAAGGCCATGGTGCCCATGATGGCGCCCTTGCGGGTGAGGTTGGACACGTCCTCGCCCATGCCCTCCACCGAGTGCAGGCGCGGCTGGGCCTGGGGACCGCCCGCGGGGGCCTCCACGGGCTCGTCGCCCTGGAGCACCTTGGCGATGCCGAAGTCGAGCACCTTGATGGCGCCCGAGTCCGTCACGACGATGTTCTCCGGCTTGAGGTCGCGGTGGACGATGCCCTGCTCGTGGGCGCACTCCAGCGCCCTCACCACCGGCACCATCAGCTCCACCGCGCGCGCGGGCGGCAGGCGCTGGTTGCCCAGCACCTTCGTCAGCGGCTTGCCCTGGAGGTACTCCAGCACCATGAAGGGGCCGCCGGGGAACTCGCCGACCTCGTAGATGATGACGATGTTCTCGTGGCTGCACCGCGCGGTGGCGCGCGCCTCCAGGATGAAGCGCCGGGTGATGTCGGCGTCCTCGCTGTGCAGGAACTTGATGGCCACCCGGCGCCCCAGCCGCACGTCGCGTGCGAGGAACACCGTGCCCATGCCGCCGGAGCCCAGCTCGCGGATGAGCTCGTAGTGCTGCAGGCGCATGCCCGGGCGCAGCGCGTGGCCCTGGATGGAGGGCCCGGTGTCGTTGCCGGTGTCACCCGTGCCCGAGCCCGTGACCGGACGCGCCGGCCCGTCCCAGGTGGACGAGGACCCCGTGTTGGACGCGCGCGACGGCGGCTCCACGGGCGCGGGCGCTGCTCCGAAGAGCGACTCCACGTCCGCGGCCTGTGTCCGGTCCGTCAGGTCCGAGGACACACCCGTCACGCCCGCCGCGGAGGGACTCCGCCGCGCGGCACCTGCTTCGTTCTTCATCATGTCCGGCCACTTTTCCCGCGACGCATTCACAGCCACGGAGCGGCCCAGGCGGATTTGCCCGGTGCATCCGTGCGCTGGGTACAGCCCCCCCGGCCTGCCACCACGGCTTGAAATCATACACGGACACTGGAGCGCGGACACTTCACGGTATTCCCCAAGGGGCGTGTCTGTTTTGACCTTGGGAGGCAGGAAGGCAGACGGGCGGAGGGTTCAACAATGTGTGACAGGCGTGCTCCGCGCATACGGAGAGTCATTGGAGCACCGTGGCAAGGCCCCCCCTCCGCGAAGCGCGTCACACCCGCCGCGTGATTCCATGACGGCGGAACTGTTTCGATGACGCGTACTGTCAACATGCGGAGTCACCAGAGGGAGGAGCCCCCTGACCCAGTAAAAATCCAATCAATCTGTTTTGCTTGATTGAAACAAGGAATCCGTGGTTATTTGGATTCCCATGGCTCCTTCCGTTCCGACCCAGCCTTCCGCTCCCGGTGCTTCGCGTGGGCGCGGTGTCACCCGGGTGCTGGTGGGGGCAGGCCTGGTGGCCGTGGTGGCCGCCGTGGGGCTGCTGTGGCGCGGCGGTGATGCCGCACAGGCGCCCTCCACGGCGGCCGCGC
>NZ_JBKGHJ010000213.1:0-13719 GCF_046520365.1 Corallococcus sp. 4LFB | reverse complement strand
CGTGAGCGTCCCGCGCGAGCCGCTGGGCACGGCCCTGGGGCCCTACGAGGAGCCGCCCGCGCACGCGCGCGTGCTGCCCATCCACCCGGCCGGCATGGCGGAGCCCTTCGGCTACCTGGTGGCCGGCGTGAGCCCCCGCCGCGCGCTGGATGACGCCTACCGCGGCTTCTACGAGCAGCTCCAGGCCACGGTCACCAACGCCGTCGTCAGCGTGCGCGCCTACGAGGCGGAGGCGCAGCGCGCGGAGGCGCTGGCCGCCATCGACCGGGCGAAGACGGCGTTCTTCTCCAACGTGTCGCACGAGTTCCGCACGCCGCTCACGCTCATCCTGGGGCCGCTGGAGGAGTCGCTCGCGGACACGTCCGCGCCCCTGCCGCCGGCCCAGCGCGCGCGCCAGGAGCTCACCCACCGCAACGCGCTGCGCCTGTTGAAGCTGGTCAACTCGCTGCTGGACTTCTCGCGCATCGAGGCGGGCCGCGTGAAGGCGAGCTTCCGCCCCACGGACCTCACGCGGCTCACCCTGGACCTGGCCAGCGTCTTCCGCGCCGCGATGGAGAAGGCGGGGCTCCAGTACACCGTGGACGCCCGGGACCTGGGCGAGCCCGTCTACGTGGACCGGGACATGTGGGAGAAGGTTGTCCTCAACCTGCTCTCCAACGCGTTCAAGTTCACGCTCCACGGCGGCGTCACGGTGCGGCTGGAGCGCGAGGGAGCGCGGGCGCGGCTCACCGTGCGGGACACCGGCACCGGCATCCCGGAGGCGGAGCTGCCGCGCGTGTTCGAGCGCTTCCACCGCGTGGAGTCCTCGCGCGGGCGCACGCACGAGGGCACCGGCATCGGGCTGGCGCTCATCCAGGAGCTGGTGAAGCTGCACGGCGGGACGCTGGGCGTGCGGAGCACGGAGGGCGAGGGCAGCACCTTCTTCGTGGAGCTGCCGCTGGGCAGCTCGCACCTGCCCGCCGAACAGGTGCAGCCGGAGGAAGGGGCCCCGCACGCGGGCAAGCTGGGGTCCGCCTTCAGCGAGGAGGCCCTGCGCTGGCTGCCGGACGCGCCGGAGTCCGTCCCGCTGTCGGCGCCGGAGCGGGGGACGCCCCCCACCCGGGCCAGCGCGCTGGGGGAGCTGGGCGCGGGGCTCGTGGTGCCACAGGGGCGCGGGCACATCCTCGTCGCGGACGACAACGCGGACATGCGCGCGTACGTGAGCGGCCTGCTGGCGCCGCACTGGACCGTGCGCGCGGTGGCGGACGGCGAGGCGGCCTTCGAGGCGGCGCTCGAGCTCAGGCCGGACCTCATCGTCAGCGACGTGATGATGCCCCGGCTGGACGGCTTCGGGCTGCTCCGGAAGCTGCGCGGCGACGTGCGCACGAGCGGCATCCCCTTCGTCATGCTGTCGGCGCGCGCGGGCGAGGAGGCCCGCATCGAGGGGCTCCAGGCCGGCGCGGACGACTACCTGGTGAAGCCCTTCTCCGCGCGCGAGCTGCTGGCGCGCGTGGACAGCCAGCTCCAGCTGGGACGCGCCCGCCAGCAGCTCTCCGACTTCTTCATGCAGGCGCCCACGGCCATGTGCGTGATGACGGGGCCGGACCTCATCTTCACGGTCATCAACCCGCTGTTCGCGCGGCTGATGGGCCGGGACATGCTGGGCAGGCCGCGCGTGAAGCGCAGCCGGAGGGCGGCCACGGCGTGCTGCTCCAGCACCTGGAGCGCGTCTACCGCACCGGCGAACCCTTCGTGGGCCGCGAGGTGCCCGTGCGCCAGCCGGACGGCCGGGGCGGCCTCAAGGAGCTGCTCCTGGACATGGACATCCACGCGCAGCGCGACGGCGAGGGCCACATCCTGGGGCTGCTCGTCGCGGTGCAGGAGGTGAGCGAGCGGACCCACGCGCGCCAGCAGCTGGAGGCCCTCACGCGCGACCTCCAGCACGCGCTCACCGCGCGCGACACCTTCCTGGGCGTGGCGTCCCACGAGCTGAAGACGCCCGTCACCGCGCTGATGCTGCACCTGGAGATGACGCGCCGCCGCCTGTCGCCCTCGCGCGGTGAGCCGCCCTCCGCGCAGAAGCTGACGTCCGCGATGGAGTCCGCGCAGCGGCAGGTGGAGCGGATGTCGCGGCTGGTGGACGAGCTGCTGGACGTCTCCCGCATCCGCGCCGGCAAGCTGGCCTTCCACATGGAGGAGAGCGACCCGCTGGAGCTGGTGCACGAGGTCCTCGACACCTTCCACGAGCAGATGGAGCAGGCCGGCTGCGTCCTGCAGCTGCGGGCGGAGCCGAACCTGCGCGTGTGGTGGGACCGCTCGCGCATGCAGCAGGTGCTGACGAACCTGGTGTCCAACGCCATCAAGTACGCGCCGGGCACGCCGCTGGGCATTGGCCTCAGGAAGCACGGCGACCGGCTCATCCTCTCCGTGTCGGACCGCGGCCCGGGCATCCCGCGGGAGCACCAGGACCGCGTCTTCGAGCGCTACGAGCGCGGCGGCCCGCCCCGCTCCGTGCACGGCCTGGGGCTGGGCCTCTTCATCGCCAAGCAGATCGTCCAGGGCCACGACGGCCAGCTGGTGCTGAAGAGCGCCGCCGGCCAGGGCGCCACCTTCATCATCGACCTGCCGCTCCCGCCCCGGTCCTGAGCGCGCGCTTCTCTCAGTGCGCGACGCTCGGGGGCTTCACCGGCCCGGGCAGGATGTTCTGGTTCACGTGGAAGAGGTTGCCGGGGTCGTATTGCCGCTTCACCGCCACCAGCCGCGCGTAGTTGTCGCCGTAGGTGGCCTGCACGCGCTCCTGGCCCTCCTCCATCATGAAGTTCACGTAGGCGCCGCCCGCGGAGTACGGGTGCAGCGCGGTCCAGTAGTCCTTCGCCCAGGCGGAGATGACCTCGGCCCGCTCCGGTGACGGGTCCACCCCGACGATGACCTCCGACCAGCGCGCGTCGCGGAAGCGGAAGGCCGTGTCGTGCGGGCCCACGCGGTGCGCCGCCCCGTCAATGGGGTAGAGGTGCATGGTGGACTGCATGGACGGCAGGCGCCTGGCGAAGTCCACGTGGCGCTCGATGGCCGCGTCCGGCAGCTCGCGCACGAAGTCCGCGCGCCAGTACCACTGGTGCCCCGGCGGGTAGAGCGCGTCGAAGGCGGTCTGGAGCATGGGGAAGGGCATGGGCATCACGCCGTGCAGCGCGGGCTTGAGCGCCTGCACGGGCGCGAACAGCTCGTCCGCGCGCGCGGGGTCGCCCGTGTAGCACCACACGACGCCGCACATCTTCTGGAGGTGGAGCGCCTCCGGGAAGGGCGGCGCGGGCGGCACGGTGAGGAAGGCGAAGAAGCCGCTGAGCTCCTCGGGCGCGTTCGGCAGGAACTCGCGGTACCAGCGCATCACCTCCGCCGCGCGGTCCAGGGGCCAGAGCGTGGGGCCGCCGAGGATGGTGTCCACGGGGTTGGCCCGGAAGAGGAACGACGTCACCACGCCGAAGTTGCCGCCCCCGCCACGCACCGCCCAGAACAGGTCCGGGTGCTTGTCCTCGCTCGCGGTGACGAAGCGGCCGTCCGCGAGCACCATGTCCACGGCGAGCAGGTTGTCGATGGTGAGGCCGAAGCGGCGCGTAAGGTGTCCCAGGCCGCCGCCCAGCGTGAGCCCGCCCACGCCCGTGGTGGAGATGATGCCGGAGGGCACCGCGAGCCCGAAGGCGTGGGTGGCGTGGTCCACGTCCCCCCAGACGGCGCCGCCCGAGACGCGCACCGTGCGGGCCTCCGGGTCCACGCGCACGCCGCGCATGCGCGACAGGTCGATGACCAGCCCGTCGTCCACCAGCCCCAGGCCGCCGCCGTTGTGGCCGCCGCCGCGCACGGCCAGGGGCAGCTTGCGCTCGCGCGCCAGGGCCACCGCGGCGATGACGTCCGCCACGTCGGCGCACCGGGCCACCATGGCCGGGTGCTTGTGGATCATCGCGTTGTACAGCTGGCACGCCTCCGCATAGTCGGCGTCCCCCGGCTGGATGAGCGCCCCGCGCAGCTGTGCCCGGAACAGCTCCACGCTGTCCGGCGTCAGCCCGGCGGGCAGGCGGGGGCCCGTCTGCGGACGGTGGGTTTCGAGTGTCACGGCGGTTCCCTCCGATAAGACGGCACCGGCACGGCGCCAGACCCAACGGATGTGCACGGTGACGGCCCGGAGGACACCGGGAGGCGGGAGGGGGCTTCCCGGCACGCGTCGGCTGGCGGGAGCGGACGCGGCGCTCCGCCACTCCGCCCCCCGGAATCAGCCCGCGGCCACCTCGCGCAGGCTGTCCTCCACGCCGGCGAGCAGCAGGTCCAGGTCCGCGTCCGGGATGTTGAGCGCGGGGGCGATGTAGACCGTGTTGCCCATGGGGCGCAGGTACAAGCCGCGGCGGCGGGCGGCCTCGTACACGCGCCAGCCGCTGTCGGCGAAGTAGCCCCCGCCGCCCAGGTCCACCGCGCCCACCATGCCCACCGCGCGCGGGCACACGAGCCCGGGGAGGGTGGCGGCCATGCGCTCGAAGGCGGCCTTCACGCGCGGCGCCTTGCGCTGCACCTGCCCCAGCACGTCCTCGTCGCGGTACACGGCCAGCACCTCGCGCGCCACGGCCGCGCCCAGCGGGTTGCCGCAGTACGAGTGGCCGTAATACAGCGCCCGGTCCTTCGCCCCCAGGAAGCCCTGGAAGATGCGCTCCGACGCGAGCGTGGCGGCGAAGGGCAGCAGGCCCCCGCTGAGCGCCTTGGCCAGGCACAGCAGGTCCGGCACCACGCCGGCCAGGTCCACCGCGAAGCGCGCGCCGGTGCGGCCCATGCCGGTGAAGACCTCGTCGGCGATGAGGAAGGTGTCCACCGCGCGGGTGGCCTCGCGCACCTCGCGCACGAAGTCCGGTGACGACATCCACATGCCGGCCGCGCCCTGGATGACGGGCTCCAGGATGACGCCGGCGATGCCGTCGGGGTCCTGGGCGAGCGCGGCCTTCACCTGCGCCAGCGCCCGTGCGTGGCCGTCGGGCTCGGCGGGGGACGGCACGTGCACCACGTCGAAGAGGAGCGGGCCGAACACGTCGCGGAACTCGTGCACGCCGCCCACGCTGGTGGCGCCGAGCGTCTCGCCGTGGAAGGCGCCGGTCAGCGTGATGAAGCGGGTGCGGCGGGGCCGGCCGTTCTGCGCCCAGTACTGCGCGGCCATCTTGATGGCCACCTCCACCGCGGTGCTGCCGTTGTCCGAATAGAAGACGCGCGACAGCTTCTGTCCGGCGGGCACGTCCGCCCGGTCCGCGCCCGGGGCCAGCGCGGTCAGCTCCTCCCCCAGCCGAGCCGCCGGGCCGTGCGTGATGCCGGCGAGGGAGACGTGGGCCAGGCTGCCCAGCTGCTCGGTGAGCGCGCGCACGAGGCGCGGGTGGCGGTGTCCCAGGGTGGACACCCACCAGGAGCCGTTGGCGTCCAGGTAGCGCTGGCCGTCCGCGTCATGGAGCCAGACGCCCTCCGCGCGGACGACGACCAGCGGATCCGTCTTCGCGATGTACTGCTCCATGGCGGTGTAGGGGTGCCAGACGTGCTGCTTGTCGAGTCCGACGAGGGTTGCCCGATCCACGGTGGAGGCTCCTGGGCGCGAAGGAGGGGGGTGAAGCCCGGGGTGACGCGCCGCGTGCCCTTCTGCCCTCCCCGGGGACGGCCCGCAACGTCGCGGTGCGGCGCGTGGGACCGGGGCGAATGGGTGGCCGCACGGGGCCTTATCCACCAGCGGACAGGTGGCGGAAGGGGACGCTCAGTGGCGTGCGTCCGGGACGGGATGGTGGGGCCGGGGCGGTGCCGATGACGTGGGGAGCGCTGACATTGCCATGACAGCGGGGGGGTTATCCCTGTGTCCGTCAGCACGGGAGAGTCATGGCCATCGTCATCTTCTTCATCAGTCACTGGCTGCTCTGTGTCTTCTTCCAGAGCTTCTTCCAGCACCGTTACGCGGCGCACCGCATGTACAGCATGGGGCCGCGCACGGAGAAGGTGATGCACCTGCTCACCTATCTGGTGCAGGGCTCGTCGTACCTGTCGCCGCGCGCCTACGCCATCCTGCACCGCGAGCACCACGCGTTCTCCGACACGGAGAACGATCCGCACTCGCCGCACTACTTCAAGGACGTGATGCGGATGATGTGGCACACGAAGGAGCGCTACACCGGCATCCTGACGCGGAAGATCCAGCCGGAGCCGCGCTTCGAGGGTGGCTACCCGGAGTGGAAGCTGGTGGACGAGACGCTGGGCCGGTCCTGGTTCGCGGTGCTGGGCTGGGTGGCGCTGTACACGGCGTTCTACGTGACGTTCGCGACGTCGCCCTGGCAGTTCCTGCTGTTGCCGGTGCACTTCGTGATGGGGCCGGTGCACGGCGCCATCGTGAACTGGTGCGGGCACAAGTACGGCTACCGGAACTTCCAGGGCAGCGACAAGTCGCGCAACACGCTGCCGGTGGACGTGCTGTGCATGGGGGAGCTGTTCCAGAACAACCACCACAAGTACGGCAGCAGCCCGAACTTCGCGGCGCGCGCCTTCGAAATCGACCCCACGTGGCAGGTGATGCGCGTGCTGTCCAAGCTGGGCGTCATCCGCATCACCACGCCCCAGCGCGCCGTGTACCCGGAGCCGCGCGAAGTGGCCCGCCAGGGCGGCGCTGGAGCGCAGACGGCCTGAGCGTCGGCCCAGACTTGAAGCAACGCGGGGGAGCCGTCCGTCATGGACCGCTCCCCCGTGGTGTTTTCAGGCCCGCTGGAGCATGGCGGCCAGGGCGTCGGCCAGGGTCGTGGTGGGCCGGCGGATGAGGCGGCTCAGCGTGCGGCCGGTGTCATTCAGGTCGCCCTGGGCGATGCCTTCGTCCGCGTTCGCCAGCACGTCGGCGTAGCCCTTGGGCAGGCCCGCCTGCCCGTGGCTCCCGTGACGACGAACATGGCTGCCTCCATGTTGCTTGTTGCAGGGCGCGTTCCAAGCCCCCGCATATCCAGGTGGGCCCCCTCCCGCCCGGTCCGGTCCCAACTGGTCCGACTGTCGGACCAGTTCGTGCGGTTCGCCGCCAGCGCGGGAGGGCCAGCAGGGTTCTCACCTTCTCATCCCTGGGGACTTCACGTCCGACGCTTAGAGGAACTCGTCCACGATGAAGACGCCCCCGCCGGAGAACTCAAGGACAGCGGTTCCGGGGGCTGAGCCGGGGAGCTTCCGCATCTGCCCCTTGGCCGTCCGCGCCACCGCACAGATCGGCACCCGCTGTGATGCACCCGGTGGAAGTGCCTCGAAATAGCGGATGACTGCCTGGGGTCCGCTCGTCCACACGTAGCCGTAGAGCCGCGCCGGTGCCTCCAGCGTCCCCAGGTCGTCGTTCAGAACACTTTCGACACGCCCGTCGTGCAGGGTGATGGACCGGCTATGCATCTGGTTCACATCGAATTCGATGCTCGCGCCGTCCCCCACGGCCAATCGCAGATAGCGCATTGCCTTGAGCGCCTCTTCCGGGCACTTCTCGGGCCCGGGAGTTCCGTCGGGCCGCAGGCTCACCCTCCCTGTCGCGGTACCAACGCAACCCGTGATCAGGGCCATGCAGAAGAGACCGCACGCGAACTCAAACATCCTGGAAGCCATCCCGCAGAGCTTACCCAACAGCCACGTCGCCATGGCGGAGGTCGTCATGCCGGTAGAGCTCAAACGTCACAGGGTTCCTGCCTGAGGCTTTAGAGGAACTTGTCCACGATGAAGACGCCGCCTCGCGAGTACTTGAGGACGGCGATTCCCGGGGGAGAGCGGGGGAGCTTCCGCATCTGCCCCTTGGCCATGCGAACCACCGCGCAGATGGGTATCCGCGCCGCCGAGTTCGGGGGACGCGCCTCGTAGTAGCGGATGCTCACCTGGGCACCACTCGTCCACACGTAGCCGTAGAGCCGCGTGGGCGAGTCCAGCGGTCCCAGGTCACTCAGCAGCATGCTCTCGACCCGGCCCTCGTACAGCGTGACGGGTTCGGCGTCGCCCTGGTTCACATCGAACTCGACGAGCGCGCCGGCCCCCACCGGCAGCCGCAGATAGCGCATCGCCTCGAGCGCGTCTTCCGAGCACCGCTCGGGTCCTGGAGTCCCGTCGGCTCGAAGCGACACCCGTCCCATTGTCGGGCCCGCGCATCCCGAGGCCAGCACCGACAAGACAAGACAGCACAGACGTTCGAGCTTCCTGGAGACCATGGCCCGGCTCTTACTCACGCACCAACTGGGGGTCCAGCAGCACAGCGGCCATGAGACGCCCATCGTGCTGGTAGATCTCCAGCGCCAGTTCCTCGAACCTTCCCTCCGGGTTGAGGAACGCACCGCGGTCCACCACGAACGCGATGGCACCTGTCTGGCCCACGGCGATCGACTCGCGTTCGGCCCGGATGGCCACGGTCCTCGGCGCGCGATTGGATGACGCGAAGAGCTTCGTCTGGGACAAACGCCAGGTCCGGCTCTCGCTCTGATTCGTCACGCTGAGCATGACCGCTGCCTTGCCCTTGCCCGAGTAGACAGTCATCGAGAGCTGGGCATCCACGTCATATCCACGCCACGTGTGCTGCCGCTTGAACGGAGTCTGTGCCCCCGCCCCCGCAACCAGCAGCGCGGCCAGCGCGTGGTCCGCGGAGGTCTCCTCCTCACGCAGCCGCGCGTTCTCCTCCTCCAATGCATTCTTCGCCTTGAGCGTGCGCGCCAGCACGGAGACCAGGGCCTGATAGCTCTCGCGGTCCTTGAAGACGTCCACCTGCTGATCCGCCCTCCCCAACTCCTCCACGGGAGGCCTCAGCAGGAACGACATCGCCGTCCCATCCGCGAGCGTCACGAGCAGGGGAACGCTCTCGTCAGGAGCGAGGGCACGAAGAGGCTCGATCACCACCCGCTTTCCCTCGACCACCAGCGGCTCGAACCGCCCCTCCCACCCCAACAGCTTCGTCTTGAGCGGGTCGCAGGGCTGCTCGAACCGGAGCACCGTGACGATCTGCCCCGCCACGTGGATGCGATGGGCCGCGTCGTCCGGATGCTCCGACAGCACCAGGGTCCGGACCTGTGCCCTCTCACGCGGGCCCGCAATGGCAGGGGCAGCCACGAGGATGAACAAAGCAACGAACCAGCCAGGTAGGGCGTGTCGCATCGAACCTGGACCCTACCCAAGCCGCCATCCCACGCCAACCTTCCGGACCAGCGACCCCGGTCCGGAAGGCCCGCGCCGGAACACTCAGCCCTGCTTCAGCGCCGCGCCGACAGCCTGACCGAACGGCGCAGTGGGCCGGCCGATGAGGCGGCTCAGCGTGCGGCTCGTGTCGTTCAGCTCCCCGCGCGACAGCCCCGCGTCCGCGTCCGCCAGCGTGTCCGCGAAGGGCCTGGGCACCCCCACCTGCTGGAGCGCCGCGGAGAACTCCGCCACCGGCAGGTCCACGTACTTCACCGGCTTGCCGGACTGCCGCGACAGCTCCGCCACGTACTCCGGCAGCGTGAAGCTCGCGTCTCCCGCCAGCTCGTACACCTGGTTCTCGTGGCCCGCCCCCGTCAGCACCGCCACCGCCGCGTCCGCGTACTCCTGACGCGTCGCCGTGGCCACCCGGCCGTCCTTCGCGCTGCCCTGCACCACGCCGTACTGGAGCGCCGGCGCAGTGTGCTCCGTGTAGTTCTCCACGTACCAGCCGTTGCGCAGGAACACGAACGGGATGCCCGACGCGCGGATCGCCTCCTCCGTCGCCTTGTGCTCGCCCGCCAATGACAGACCGCTCTTATCCGCGCGCAGGATGCTCGTGTACGCCAGCAGCTTCACGCCCGCCTTCTTCGCCGCCTCGATCACCGCCGAGTGCTGCGGGAAGCGCTTCCCCACCTCGTTCGCGGAGATGAGCAGCACCGTGTCTCCCTTCCCGAACGCCCCGTTCAGCGTCTCCGGCCGGTCGTAGTCCACCTTGCGCACCTGCACGCCGCGCGCGGCCCAATCCTTCGCCTTGTCCGGATCGCGCACCGCCACCGCCACCTGGTTCGCCGGCACCTTCTTCAGCAGGCCCTCGATGACGAACCGACCCAGCTTCCCCGTGGCTCCCGTGACGACGAACATGGCTCCGCCCTTTCCTTCCCGCGCTCCAGGCGCGAAATCGAACTGGCACTTACCCTAACGGGGGTACTCACTTTCGGTAAGTACGCACTTTGTGGTAAGTGTCCCGTCATGAAGGCGAGCAAGGGCAGTCCGCTGCTGGAGAAGGTGAAGCAACGCGGGGACCTGTACGCGGCGGCGTGTCCCTCGCGCGGCGTCCTGGAGCACGTCACCAGCCAGTGGGGCGTGCTGGTGCTCGTCGCGCTCAAGGAGGAGGGCACCCACCGCTTCAGCGAGCTGCGCCGCAAGGTGGGCGGGGTGAGTGAGAAGATGCTCGCCCAGACGCTCCAGGCGCTGGAGCAGGACGGCTTCGTCCACCGGGAGGCCCACCCCGTGATTCCCCCCCACGTGGACTACAGCCTCACGCCCCTGGGGGAGGAGGTCGCCGTCCACGTCGAGGCGCTGACCCGCTGGATTGAAGACAACCTCCCCCGGGTGATGACCGCCCGCGCCAAGGCCCCTGCCCGCAAGAAGGCCTCGTAGGGAGCCGACACTCTGGCCCCGGGCCCCCTCGCCCGGGTGCCCTCCGGCGGGACGAACGGGAGCGAAGGAGTCAGGCCCGCGTTAAGACTGCTCCCGTGCCCGCAGACACCCCGCTCAAGGTCCGCATTCTCGATGCCATCCGCGATGTCCCGGCCGCCTGGTGGGATGCCCTGGTCGCGGAGGGCGCGCCCCCCTTCGTGCGCCACGCCTGGCTGTCCGCCATGGAGGAGAGCGGCAGCGCCACCGAGGACACCGGCTGGGCCCCGCACCACCTGACGCTGTGGCGGGGAAAGAAGCTGGTCGCCGCCGCGCCCGCCTACCTCAAGTTCCACAGCATGGGCGAGTACATCTACGACTTCGGCTGGGCCAACGCCGCCGCCCAGCTGGGCGTGGAGTACTACCCGAAGCTGCTCGTGGGCGGCCCCCTGTCCCCCGCCACCGTGCCGCGCTTCCTCACCGCCCCGGGCGAGGACGCGCAGGCCCTGCGCCGCGCGCTCCTCCAGGCCGCCGTGGACAGCGCCCAGGAGCAGGACTGCTCCGGCGTGCACGTGCTCTACCCCACGGATGAAGAGGCGGACTTCCTGGAGGAGGCCGGGCTCGCGCGCCGCATCACGCTCCAGTTCCATTGGAAGAACCCGGGCTACCAGCGCTACGACGACTACCTGGCCCGCTTCGACTCCAAGCGCCGCAACCAGCTCAAGCGCGAGCGCGGCGCCGCGGCCACCCAGGGCATCCAGCTGCGCACCGTGCGGGGCGCGGACCTGACAGAGGAGCACGCCCGGCGCGCGTACACCTTCTACACCTCCACCTGCGAGCGCCACGCCTGGGGCCAGGTGCAGCTCACCCCCGGCTTCTTCGAGCGCGTCTTCCGCGACCTGCCCGACGCGGTGGAGATGGTGGAGGCGGTGAAGGACGGGCGGGTCATCGCCGGGGCCTTCAACCTGGCCACGCCGGAGCGGCTCTACGGCCGCTACTGGGGCTGCACGGAGGAGCACCCCTTCCTGCACTTCAACGTCTGCCTGTATCACTCGGTGGATGACTGCATCCGCGCGGGGCGCAAGGTGTTCGAGCCCGGCGCGGGCGGCGAGCACAAGGTGTCACGCGGCTTCGAGCCCACCGCCGTGCACAGCGCCCACCTGATTTTCGACAAGCGCCTGGACAAGGCCGTGCGGAGCTTCCTGCGCATGGAGCACGCGCGGCTGGCCCCCGCCGTGGAGGAGGCGGAGCGCATCTGCGGCCTCAAGCCCTGGGGTGCCCTCCCCGCCCCCGGGTCCACCGGAACCTGAAAACCTGAACGTCTGTCCGCCAGCCCACCGGCCAGTGGGCATCCGCGCTCGGTTCAAGTTGTGAAATCGGGGTGAACCTCTAGAGTCCGCCCCCATGAAAGTCCCGGAGACAGAGGAAGACTTCATCCAGTGGTACGAAGACTGCTGGGCGGACCGCGACGAGGTGGAGTACCCGAAGCTGTTCGGCGCCATCCGAGAGGAAGTAGACCTCCTGGAGGGCACCGGCGTGCTGGAGGGGTGGCTGGAGAGCGAGCTGGCCCAGGGAACGGAGATGGATCCGAACTGGCTGCCCATGGGCGTGCGTGTGGCGCCCCCCAGCGCGGAGTACCCCTACTGGACCTACGTGACGAGCGGCCTGTCCAACCCCTTCACGGTGGCCCCAGGCGAGGACCTGGCGGACGACGCCCGCAGCGGCCTGGGCTACGAGATGGTCATCCACACGCCCGAGGAGGAGCGCTGGCCGGTGCTGCGCCTGCTGGACATGATGGCCTACAACCTCGTGTGCGCGCGGCTGTTCGCCATGGGCCACCGCTACCCGGTGGACGGCACGCTCACCGGCGGTGAGACGAAGCTCGCGGGCTTCGTGTTCGTGAAGGACGCCAACCGCCCCAGCCACTTCACCCTGCCCAGCGGCCAGGTGGAGCTGCTCACGCTGGTGGGCGTGACGAAGAACGAGATGGCCTTCGCGCGCTCCAACGGCATGGACAGCCTGCTGAAGCGGCTGGCCGACCCCGCGAACCCGAGCACCGCGTACATCACGCGGCCGGAGCGCGACGAGGTGAAGCTGTAGTCCCCGTCCCGCCGCCGCGCGCTAGCCGGTGCGCGGCGGCGAGGACTCCACCAGCGCGTGCAGCACCCCGGGCTCGAAGGGCTTCTCGATGCGCGGCAGCGGCACGGCCTGGAGGAAGGCGCGGGCGCGGTCCGTGAAGCTGCCGCCCGTCATGAACACGAAGCGCGACAGGAGCTGCGGCCGGCGCCGCGCCAGCTCCGCGTGCACGTCCATGCCGGTGAGGTCCGCCATCATCAGGTCGCAGAAGATGCGGTCGAAGGCGTCGTCCTGCTCCAGCAGCGTCAGCGCCTCCCGGCCGCTGTGCGCCACCACCACGTCGTGCTGCCGGCCGAGGATGCGCCGGAGCACCGAGGTGAGCTGCGGCTCGTCGTCCACCACCAGCACGCGCTTGCGTGACGCGCCCTCCTCCGCGCGCACCGCGGCCACGCCCGGGTGCACGAACCGCTCCGCGATGGGCAGCCGCACCTGGAAGGTGCTGCCCAGGCCGGGGATGCTGGTGGCGGTGAGCTCGCCGTGCATGCTGCGCACGAGCCCCAGGCAGATGGACAGCCCCAGGCCGCTGCCCTCGCCCACGGGACGGGTGGTGAAGAACGGCTCGAAGGCGCGCTGGAGCACCTCCGGCGTCATGCCCATGCCGGTGTCGGACACCTCCGCCAGCACCCACGCGCCCTCGCGGCGGGTGGTGAGCGTCACGCGGTGGCGCTCGAAGTCCCCGGCGGGGATGGCGTGCGCGGCGTTGATGAGCAGGTGGAGGAACACCTGGCCCAGGCGGGCCTCGTGCGCCAGCGCGGGCGGCACCTGGCCGTAGCTGCGCTCCACCTGGGCGCGGCTGCGCAGGTGGGTCATGGCCATGGAGACGCCGAACTCCAGCGCCGCGTGCACGTCCACGGGCCCCAGGCGCAGCTCGTCCGCGCGGGCGAAGGTCTGCAGGTCGCGCACGATGACGCGGATCCGCTCCGCCCCTCGCGCGCCTCGCGCAGCGCCTCCAGCGCCTCGTTCAGGGCGCCCTGGACCCCGGGGCCGGCGTCCGGGCGGCGGGCGAGCGGCGTGAGC
>NZ_JBKGHJ010000212.1:0-13737 GCF_046520365.1 Corallococcus sp. 4LFB | reverse complement strand
CATGCCTCCCGTCTGCTTGCAAGCGATCCGGCACGTCGTTGGCCGGACGGTTACCTTTTGCCCGCTCGTAGTCCGCCTTCGCCTTCGCCAGTGCCTCGGCGTCGCGCTTCGACTCGCGCTCCGCCTCCAGCTTCGCCTTCTCCAGCTCGCGCTGGGCTGCCTCCTCCTCTCGCATCTGCTCCCGGATGCGGCGCTGTTCATCCCGCTCCTGTTGCACCTTCTCCGAGTACTCATAAGCGAGCATCAGCTCTTCGACCTTGAGCTTGACGTAGCGCCGGGCGATGACGCACTTCTGAATCTCCGCGAGGCCGTTGATGGCGGCAGCCGCCTTCTCGATGCGCGTCTCCATCGCCTTCACGTTCTTGTACGACACCTTTGCTACGCATGCGTCCGCCTCGCCATTGAAGGCTCGAAGCATCAGCTTCAGGGTCCGGTCGGTCTGTTTCTTGCCCTCCGCCTTGCTGCCGTTGACCTCCCATTGGATGGAGCACGTGGCGGCTTCCTTGTTCTTCAAAAGCTGCTTCTGGGATTCGCGGATCCTCTCCAGGCGGTCCTCGTATTCCTTCACGGACGAGAGGGCGTACACCGGCTTGTAGAAGCCAAAGGAGAGCAGGACCTCCTCTTCCTCGAGGGCCTTCAGCTCGGCTTTCAACCGGGCGAGGCCTGACTCCAGGCTGGCTCGCTCGGTGTTCGCCTGCTTTCGCCGCGCTTCCGCCTCCTCCATGGCGCGCGTCGCGCTCTGGGTCGTCTTCGCCGTCTCTTCACGGATCCGGCTCAGTTCCGCCTTCGCCCGGCCCTGTTCGGCCGCGATGGCTTGCTCCACGTCCGCCTTGGCCCGGGCCAGCTGGGTTTCCACCCGCTTCTGCTCCGCCGCCAGCGCGTTGTCCGCCTCGCTCCTGGCTTTCGCCAACTCGTCGCGGACCCGCTTCTGCTCCGCGGCCAGCGCGGCGTCCGCGTCCGAGCGCGCCCGCGTCAACTCCTCGGCGACCCGGCGCCGTTCGGCCTCCAGGTCCAGGATGGGCTTGAAGCGCTCCTGCACCGCCTTGAGCCGGCTTCGCGTCTGGAGCCACAACCCGAGGAGCAACAGACTCAATACGCCCAGGCCAATGGCAATCATCGTGGTCATGGATGTCTCCTGTTCAGGCGCTGACGGCGCGCATCTGGTTCTCCGCCGCGGGCTCCTCGCGCACCACGGTCGGCAGCTCCGCCGCCTCTTGCCGAAGCACCTCTTCAACATGCGCGACGATCCGCGCGACCTCTTCCGATGGCGAGCGGAACCAGTCCGTGGACCAGATGCGGTGGAGCCTCCACCCCAGGCCCTTCAGCACCTGATCCCGGAGGCGGTCCCGGTCCCGCGCGGAACGTGACGAGTGATACCTCTCGCCGTCACACTCGACGCCAAGGACATAACGGCCCGGTTGCCGAGGATGCCGCAGGGCCATGTCTATGAAATAACCCGCGACGCCCACCTGCGGGACCACTTCGAATCCCCGCGCCATAAGCGCCTTCGCGACGGCGATCTCGAAGTCGGAGTCGGGTGGCCGGCCACTTCCCACGCCGTGCGCCACCTTCTCTCCCTTGGCTTCGGACAGGTACCGCTGCAGGACGCGCATGCCGCGGGGACTGCTCTCCTGGACCTTGAGCCTCGAAGGGTCGAAGGACGCGAACACCGTCAGCGCGCACCGCGCCCGCGTGAAGAGGACGTTCAACCGGCGGTACCCGTCCGCCTGATTGATGGGCCCGAAGTTCATCCGGAAGCGCTCGTTCTTGTCGGGACCGAACGTGACCGACACGAAGATGGCGTCGCGCTCGTCGCCCTGGACGTTCTCCAGGTTCTTCACGTCGAAGGGCATGGGCGACTTCTCCCACTTCGCCAGGAAGGCCCGGAGGGCCGCGTCGTTCTTCTCCTCGGCGGTCACCAGGTCGTCGATGAGGTCCCGTTGCTTCGAGTTCAACGTGACGACCAGCAGGCTCTGCTCCGGGCGCGTACGCGCATGCGCCTTCACCGCCGCCAGCACTTCGCGGGCCTCGGGGATGTTCCGGTTGGACTCGTACAGTCCCTGCTCCACGCGGTGGAAGTGGAGTCCCAGGCCCTCCAACTGCTCACCGGGCGCGGGGAAGGTGATGAGGTCGCCGTTGTAGAACTCGCGGTTGCTGAAGGCGATGAGCGAGGGGTGGCGGGACCGGTAATGCCAACGCAGCATGCGCATGGGGAACCGCTCCGCCGCCGCCGTGAGGATGCTCTCCGAATCCTCCAGGAAGGACGGCCCCTGGACCTCGTCTCCCTCCGCGCCCTCGGTGTCGGCGTCCTCCTGCTCCACCTGGGCGAAGAAGCTGGTGGGAGGAAGCTGCTCCGGGTCGCCCACCACCACCAGTTGCCGCCCTCGGGCAATGGCTCCCAGCGCATCCTCGGGACGCATCTGGCTGGCCTCGTCCATCACGACCAGGTCGAAGGTCAGCTGCCCGGCGGGCAGGTACTGGGCGACCGACTGCGGACCCATCATGAAGCAGGGCATCAACGTCTGGAGTGCACTGCCGGCGCGTGCCACCAGCTCGCGAATGGGGAGGTGCCGCTGTTTCTTGCCCAGCTCGTGCCGCAGGAGATGCGTCTCCGTCATGCCCGCAACCTTTGCCGACGACACGCCGGGAGGAACCGGACGCTGACTGAGTTGACGCGCCAGGTATCGGCCCTGCTTTTCGATGCAATGCGTGTCCAGGCGGGCGAACTCCTCCCGCTGGGAGGCGTGAACCGCGCCCGTGAATTGATCGAGCTCCGGCTGGTCTCGCAGGATGGCTTCCGCCAGGGAGCGGAAGAAGACGGCGTCAAAGGCCGCGACCAGCCGCTCCGGCTCCAGGCCAGGACGGGTGTCGACGCGCTCCAGGAACCCCAGCGTGCTTCGCGTTCGCGCGACGGCGCGCCGCTGCCGCTGGTATGCGCACCAGGCCGGGAGCGTCGCGGACTGGCTTCGGGCCTGGCGCAGGCGCATGACCGTCGCCTGGAGCGGCTTCTCGGCGGCGGGTTCCTCCCAGGTGCCCGGCGCCATCCTTCCCAGCTCCCAGGCCTGGCTGGCGGATTGTCTGTAGGCGGTGAGAGCTGCTTCCACGTCATGCGTGGCGATGAGCAGGTCCGCGTGCCTCCGTGGCGTGTCCTTCCGCAGCAGCCACTCCGCCAGCCCCTCGGGCAGTGGCGCCGCGAAGAGGACGTCGACATGGCGCAGGGCGCTTCGAGGGCCCGCGAGGGACGTCTTCCGACCCCGGTATGCGATCCCTGGCAAGCCCGCCGCCGGGGCATGCGCTTCCAGCCGGTCCTCGGCTTCGCAGGCCTCGCGCAACCGGCGCAGCTGTCCCTGGAGCTGGGAAAGGGTCAAGGACGGCGGGGCATCTCCCTTCCGTGCCCAGCTCAGGACCTCGCCCAGGTGCTTCAGCAAGGCGTCGAGGCTGTCCTGGGCCTTGCCGCAGGGTTCGGTGTTCCAGGGCGCGTGCGGCAGACCCATGCGCGTCGCGGCTTCCTGCACGGAAGTGCTCACGTCTCGGGCCTGGAGCAACTCGTCACCCCACACGCGGGTCTTCGCCAGGGCCTCCTGCCAATGTCTCGCCGGCCGCTCCAGCACCGCGCGGCGGAGCTCCGCCCCCCGTTCTCCCAACGAGAGGAGCAACGCATCGACGTTCCGGTAGGCGTCCAACCACGAAAGAATCCGGTCGAAGCGCGTATCAACGCCCTGGAAGCGGACGCCCAGGGCCGCTTTCAGGGGCGCGTCCTCGTGGAACCGCTCCCGAGCCGCGTGATGCGCCAGCAGTTCGGTGTACCCCTGGCGCAACACGGGCCGCGTCGGACGGACGCCATGGGCCATGGCCTGGAAATCCCGCCTCGCCGCACGCCATGCACCCGAGAGCCAGGGGATGAATGGCGCGGTCGAAACCGCGACGGCATGTGCCTTGAGCGTCGTGAGCGGAGGAACGAGTTCGGGCATGACGCGCACCGCGAGCGCTAGCGCCTGGTCCTTCAACTCCGAGCAGGTGCTGCCGGCCTTCCGAAGCAACTCCTCGGCCTCGCGCTCGACCCAACGCGCGTCCCGCCACTCCAGGGCGGCGTCATCCAGGACCGCCATCGCTTCGACGACGCGGACAAACGTCTGGAGCTGCTGGGGCGTCCAGAGCGTGACGTCCACCTCCAGGCATGAGGCCACGGCGGCCATGAACCGGCGTCCCTGTGCCAGGGCCCGGGCTGCTGCATCCACCGCTTCATGCGCGCGTGTCAGCGTGACGAGCGTGGTGTCTGGCGAAAGCAGGCGCAGGGTCGTGTCGAGGACGGCTTGCGCGTCACGCACGGCGGGCACGGTCAGATCCTCCTGGGCACGCCAGCCCGCCTCCAGCCCCGACCACCGCGCCTGGACCGACTCGATGGCATCGAGCAGGGCGCGCAATCCCTCGCGCTGCGTGGCATCAAGCAGGGCAGGGACCAGCTCCGGAGGAGCCCCCTCCGGAAGGCGCGGAAGGACCCGGACGTTGGAGACCAGGGCATCCGCCGCGAGCACGCTCGACCTGGGGGTGACGCCAGTCCGGGCTGTGAACGCAGCCAGCGCCGTCTCCAGGTGCAGCGCGGACTCTTCCCAGGCTGCGATCCGTTGAACGAGTGTCTGGCGGTCCTTGTCCGTCAGCGCGTCGTTCGTCACCCCCGCCCAGGGGTGGGCGCAGAGGAGGGGAGCGACGCGGCGAACGTCCCCCAACTGCGCCGCGAGGCCCCGGACCGTGTCGCGGGCCTCCGCCAGCGCCGTGGAGGACATGCTCTCCGCGCCCTCGAAGCGCAGGCCCTCCAACTCGACGACTGCTTCTCCCAGCTCCGCTTCGGCGCGACTGACCTTCCAGAACACGTCGTGCGGTGACATGCCGAGCGCCCCGAAGGGCTTGTGCATCCGCTCGGTATGCGCGCGCAGGATGCCCGCCGCGCTCGAGACCTGTTCGGTGAGCGGACGGGGAGCGCTCGCGCCTGCGTCCAGGTTGAGCCTTCGCCGCAGGTCCTCCATGAACTGCTGCTTCTGGGTCTTGTGGCTGTGCAGCTCCAGGCAGAACTCGCCGAGCCCCGCCTGCTGGAGGCGGCGTGAGACGACCTCCAGCGCCGCCAGCTTCTGCGTGACGAACAGCACGGTCTTGCCCGCCGCCAGCGCCGCGCCGATGAGGTTGGTGATGGTCTGGGACTTCCCGGTGCCGGGCGGTCCCTGCACCACCAGGTTCTCCCCCCGGAGCACGTCCACCAGCACGCTGTGCTGGCTGCTGTCCGCGTCCGTGATGAGGGGGGGAGGATTCAGCTCCGGCGAGTCCAGGTCATAGACCTCACTCCGGCGTTCCCGGAGGCCGCCTCCGCCTCCTGCGCCTCCTCCCGGTTCATTCGCCTGCGCCTGTCCTCCCATCAGCGTGCGAACGAGTGGGTTGGCCAGCGGGGAGCTGTTCTGCGGCCATCGGGTGGGCTCCAGGTCCCGCCACATCAGGAGCCGCCCGAAGGACAGCAGCGTCAGCGTGACCTGCCGCTCCAACCCCCACCCGGGGCGCAGGCCCTTGAGCAGCACCGTCACCTTGTCGAAGTACGCCTCCAGGCCTTCCTCGGCGGAGAAGGCCGGAAGCGTGATGCCGAACTCCTGCCTCAGCTTCTCCTGGAGCGTGAGGTTCAGCTCGATGGACTCGCCTTCGTTGTAGTCCACCTCGTAAGCGTGGACCTGCGTGTCCGGATGGGCCTGGCCGCGCTTGAGGCTCACCGGCATGAGCACGAGCGGTGCGCTGCGCGGCTTCTCCTGCCGGGTATCACCAGACTCGTACCAGCGCAGGAACCCGAAGACGAAGTGGAGCAGGTTGGCTCCGGTCTCCTGGATGGCCGTCTGCGCGAGCCCCTGGAGGCGGTGCAGGTGGCCCTCCAGATCCTCCGGGAAGTACAACGTCTGCAGGTGGCGGTCCTGATGCTTGCGAGGAGCGGTGCCGCTCTCCGTGGGGACCGCCTTGGGCAGCTCATACCGGGTGTCGATGCCCAGGCGCTTCGCCTGTTGAAGCAGCAGCTTCTGCCGGGCGTCCTTGCTGGGGACCTCCTCGGTCATCGAGAACACCACCGTCGCGGCGGCGGGATCGAAGTCCTCCTGTTCCTCGGAGTCCTGCTCTGGTGGCGTCACCGGGAGGAACGTGAGCGCGCGGTGGTTGCTCAGCCGCTCGAAGACGACACCTGGAAGTTCATCCACGATTCGCAGCGACGTCCTGGCCGTGTGCTTGAAGTGGAGGAGCCGGTTGGTTGCGCTCAAATCCAGCAACCGGGTGCGTTGCCGCTGAAGCTCTTTCAGCAGGACCGAGTCGTGCGGAGTCATGAATGCCTTCGCCCCCCCGGGCCGTCATGGGTGGGACGACCTGGCACCGCAGGTTCTGTCCCATTCCTCGCGAAAGGGACATCACCCGGAAGAGGGATGGACAGCCCACGAAAACGCCGCCTCGCTTCCGGACGGACCGGAAACGGGCGGCGTTGGGCACTGCCTACGGATGTGACGCGGGACTACCGGCGCTTCTGCGCCGCGTCCGCGTGCTTCTCCATGAACTCGGAATACGGGCCGTTGAAGTCGAGCACTTCCTTGCCCTGCTCCAGGCTCCAGATGCGGGTCGCGACCTCGGAGATGAGCTCCTGGTCGTGCGTCACGCAGATGACCGTGCCTTCGAACTTCGACAGGCCCTCCGCCAGCGCCGCGATGGACTCCAGGTCCAGGTGGTTCGTCGGCTCGTCGAGAATCAGCACGTTGTCCTGCATGATCATCAGCTTGGACAACAGCACGCGCACCGTCTCACCACCGGAGAGCGTGTCCGTGGGCTTCATCCGCTCCTCACCCGAGAAGAGCATCCGGCCCAGCACTCCGGAGATCTCCTCGTTCGTCAGCTTCTCGCTGATCTCCCGGAGGTAGCCGAAGCACGTCGTGCCCTTGTGGATGACGCCGTGGTGGTCCTGCGGCAGGTAGCCCACCGTCGCCTGGTGGCCCCAGGTGATGGTGCCCGCGTCCGGCTCCAGCTGCCCCGCCAGCATCTTCACCAGCGTGGACTTGCCCACGGCGTTGCGGCCGATGACGCAGATGCGCTCGCCCTTACAGACCAGCCCCTTGAACGGCTTGATGACCGGCACCCCGTCGAAGGACTTCTTCAGGTCCTCGAACATCAGCGTCTGACGGCCGCTGACCACCTTCTGGTCGAACCGGATGAACGGCCGCGCGATGTTCGAGCGCTTCAGGTCCTCCGTCTTCAGCTTGTCGATCTGCTTGATGCGGCTCTGCACCTGCGACGCGCGCGTACCCGCGTGGAAGCGCGCCACGAAGTCCTGCAGCTGGGCGATCTTCTTCTTCTTCTCCGCCGTCTCCGACTCCACCCGGGTCCGCAGCTGCGACTTCTGCCGGACCATGTCGTCGTAACCACCCGTGTACTGGATGATGGTCTCGTAATCGATGTCCGCGATGTGCGTGCAGATGGAGTTCAGGAAGTGCCGGTCGTGGCTGATGGTGATCAGCACGCCCTCATACGCATGGAGGAAGTTCTCCAGCCAGCGGATGGAGTCGATGTCCAGGTTGTTCGTGGGCTCGTCCAGCAGCAGCCCGTCCGGCTTGCCGAACAGCGCCTGCGCGAGCAACACGCGCAGCTTCAGGCCGCCGGTGAGCTGGCGCATGGGCTCTTCGTGGAAGGACTCCTCGATGCCCAGACCGGCCAGCAGCGTGGCCGCGTCGCTCTCCGCGGAGTAGCCGTCCTCCTCCGCGATGACGCCTTCCAGCTCGCCCAGCCGGTTGCCGTCCTCTTCCGTGATGTCCGCCTTGGCCAGGAGCTTGTTCTTCTCGTCCATGGCCGCCCACAGGTGGCGGTTGCCCATCAGCACCACGTCGATGACGCGGTCGTTCTCGTAGCGGAAGTGGTCCTGGCGCAGGATGCCCAGCTTCCGCGGGCGGATGATCTCGCCCATGTCCTGCTCCTCGTCACCCGCGAGGATCTTCATGAACGTGGACTTGCCGGCCCCGTTCGGACCGGTCAGGCCGTAGCGACGGCCCGGCGAGAAGGCGACGTTGACCTCCTCGAAAAGTTTCTTGGGCCCGTAGGCCTTGGAGACGTTGATGACGTTGAACATGGCGGCGGCTTGTAACGGAAATGGCGCGGCGACCCAAGACGCGCGGTGAATCGGTGACGCGAGGACCCAATGTAACCGCCGTCCCGCCCCGGAAATGCCGGCTTCCGACCCCGCCCCCGGGGGCCGGGTAGGGAAACCGGAGCCTTCCCCGGGGGGACGGCCTCCCGGGGACCAGGCAGGCGTCCCCAGGAAGCGGGTGCCTCCGGGCGGGCGGGCTGGGTATAAGGCCCGACAATGGCCGTCCGCTTCGAACTCCTGAATACCGACCCCACCGGCGCCCGCACGGGCATCCTGCACACCCGCAAGGGGTCCTTTCCCACGCCGATGTTCATGCCGGTGGCCACCCACGCCGGCTTCCGCCACCTCGGCATGGAGGAGGTGAAGGAGACGGGGGCGAAGATCCTCCTCGCCAACACCTACCACCTGATGCTCCGGCCCGGCCCGGAGGTGTTCGAGCGCTTCGGCGGCATCCACCCGTTCATGCAGTGGGACGGCGCGGTGCTGACGGACTCGGGCGGGTTTCAAATCTTCTCCCTGCCGGAGGACCGGCTCATCACGGAGAAGGGCGCGCACTTCCGCAGCTTCTACGACAACAGCCGCCAGCTCCTGAGCCCCGAGTCGAGCATCGCCATGCAGCAGGCGATCAACTCGGAGATCATGATGGTGCTGGACGTGTGCATCGACTCGCGCACGGACGAGGCCGGCACCCGCGAGGCCATGGAGCGCACCCACCGCTGGGCCGTGCGCAGCCTGGCCGCGAAGGAGCAGCGCGCCACGGGCCAGGCGCTGTTCGGCATCGTCCAGGGCGGCGTGCACCCGGCCCTGCGCGACGAGAGCGCCGCGTTCCTCACGAAGCTGCCCTTCGACGGGTTCGCCATCGGCGGGCTGGCGGTGGGGGAGACGAAGGTGGAGCGCGACACGATGACCGAGCGCGCCACCGCGTCCCTGCCGCAGGACAAGCCGCGCTACCTGATGGGCGTGGGCACCCCCACGGACCTGCTGGAGGCGGTGCTGCGCGGCGTGGACATGTTCGACTGCATCATCCCCACGAAGATGGCGCAGCAGGGCTACGCGTACACGTTCCAGGGGCTGGTGCGCATCACCCGCACCGCGTACCGGCTGGAGGACGGGCCGCTCGACCCCGAGTGCGATTGCTACGTGTGCAAGCGCTACTCGCGCGGCTACCTGCAGCACCTGATGCGCGGCAAGCACCACCTGGGCTCGCGCTTCCTGTCGGTGCACAACGTGCGGCACTACCAGAAGCTCATGGAGCGCATCCGCGAGGGCATCCTGCGCAACGGCTACGCGCAGACGTACCGCGAGCTGAAGTCGGCCATCGCCACGCCCAAGGACCTGAAGGACGAGGCCGCCGCCACCGCGATGACGTTGAAGGACGTGGGCTGAAGTCCGGGCGCGCGTTCCGCTGGCCGCCCCCCGGCCGGTTGAAGCAGGCCTGACGCGAACGGCGGTGCGGCGGGACGTGGCGGGTTAGCCTGCGGTGCCCGGGCGCGTAGGCCCGGCGCTCTCGCCGCATGGACCCGCGCGCCGCCACCCTCCTGAGTCACGTCCGCGCGAGCGCGGAGAACCGGCCCGGCGTGTACCGGTTCTTCGGTCCCGCCGGAGAGCTGCTCTACGTGGGCAAGTCCGTGCGGGTGCGCACGCGGCTCCTGTCGTACTTCCGCGCGGACGAGGGCGAGAAGGCCTGGGAAATTGTCGCCCAGGCGCACCAGGTGGAGTGGGAGTACACGGCCAGCGAGTTCGCGGCGCTCCTGCACGAGTTCCGGCTCATCAAGAGCCACCGGCCCCTCTACAACGTGGAGCACAAGCGCGACCGCTCGCACTGCTTCCTCCAGCTCACGCGCGAGGCCGTGCCCCGGCTGCGCGTGGTGGGACAGCCCGGCGGTGGCGGGAGCGCGGAGTACTTCGGGCCCTTCCACGGCCGGCACACCATGGCGGACGTGGTGCGCGCGGTGAACGACCTGCTGGAGCTGCGCGACTGCCCGTCCGAGACGCCCATGCGGCTGGCGGATCAGCTCCCGCTCTTCCCCATGAAGGACGACCCGCGGTGCATGCGCGGGCAGACGGCGCGGTGCCTCTCGCCGTGCGCGAGCGGGTGCACGACGGCGGAGTACCTGGCGCAGGTCGCGCTGGCGCGGGCGTTCCTCAACGGCGAGTCGGACCGGCCGCTGGTCATCCTGCGCGAGCGCATGGCGATGGCGGCGCGGCGGTCCAGTTCGAGTACGCGGCGGAGCTGCGCGACCGCGCGGAGCGGCTGGAGAACGTGCAGGCGTGGATCGTCGAGCTGGGGCGCACGCTGCGGCGGCTGTCGCTGGTCTACACGGTGCGCGGGCACGGCGGCGAGGACCGCACGTACGTGCTCAGGCGGGGACGGATCCGCGCGGAGGTCCCCGCGCCCCGGACACTGGAGGAGCACGCGGCGCTGGACGCGCGGGTGCGGGACATCTTCGCCATGCCGGAGCCGGAGGCGATGGGCCTCCGCGCGCAGGAGGCCCAGGAGCTGATGCTCGTCGCCAAGTGGTTCCGCCTGCACCCGGAGGAGCTGGAGGCCACGGTGCCTGCCCCGGCGCGGGCTGGAAGCGAGGAGCCCTTCGAGGAGGCGGCGGAGGCCCGCGCCGCGCTCGCTCGCACGCTGGAGCGCACCGTGGAGGGGCCGGAGGAACCGGAGGACGCGGAGCCCGACGGCGTCTCCGAGCCGGCAGGGTGATGACGCCGGCCATCACCCCTCCAACGACAGTCATCAGCGGCGCGGGCCTTCGCTGACGGGGACAGGCCCACGGGCCCTGGAAACACAGGGGGTTGGCGCTCACTCCAGGGCGCACGAGCGCTGGCACACGCCGTGCTCATGGGACAGACATCCCCGCTGTTCCATCGAGGCCCTGTCCCATGGCGATCTCCTCCCTGTCGCGTCCGTCCTCAAACCCGTGCGCGATGCGTCCTTCCGAAGCCGCGCAGGCTCCTCGGAATGTCGTGGTGAAGGTCGTCACCCCCGATGGCAAGCCGGTGAAGACGGTGGACTCCGCGAAGCAGCCCCAGGAGTTCGCGAAGCTGCTGAAGGAGCTGGGCCTGACCCGGGAGGCCCTGCTGAAGGGCGAGGGCGCTAAGGGCCAGGCCCCGAAGCCCACCCAGGCACAGAGCTTCCAGCAGAGCCGGAACCGCGACAGCTTCGAGCCGTCCAAGGCGCAGGGCGCGAAGGGCCCGTCCTCCGGCAAGAGCTCGGATCAGGTGGCCCAGGACATCGCGAAGGAGGCCACGTCCTGGAAGTACGACTACTCGGGCGGCAAGACGTGGGATGCCGCCATGAAGAACGCCGGCAACTTCGACACGTCCAAGTCTGGCGTCTGCGTGGACATGGCCATCGAGGCCGAGCAGCGCTTCGAGCAGGCTGGCGTGGACGCTCGCGTCGTCTTCGGCAATACGGACCGGGGTGCCCACGCGTGGGTGGAGTTCAAGGACGACAAGGGCCAGTTCCAGGCCTTCGACCCCACCGCCGCGGCCTGCACCAAGAAGGCCGACGACGCCATCACCCCGTACGACAGCGGCGCCTACCAGTACCAGGGCGTCACCGAGACCCACCAGGCCGTGGGCTGACCCGCGCCGCGATCCCGTCGAGCACGCACTCCAGTCCCTGGTCGAACAGCGCGTCCAGGGGCGGGTGCGAGGCGTCCTGCATGACCCTCGCGAGCATCGGGAACTGGCCGGTGGCGAGCATCCGCTGGAGGTAGGGCCCCGTGGCGTTCTGCCACTCCGTCTTGGTCTTGCCGCTCTGGACTTCGGAGCGCAGCTCGCTGGCCTCGGACTGGATGGCGCCGATGACGTAGGCGTTGACCGTCCGGAGGGCGTGCATGACGGTGTCGATGTCCTCGAACCCCGGCGTGTCCCCCAGCGCGGCCAGTGACGCCTCGAGGTGCGCGAGCGCGTGGGGGCCCAGGTGGGGACGGCCGCCCAGCAGGCTGGTGAACCACGGGTGCTTGCGTGAAGCCCGCCGCATCCGGTGGGCAATGGCGCGCAGGGCCTTGCGCCAGTCCCCGCGCAGCCGGCCGTCCGCGGCCATCTCGCCGTAGACCTCGTCCACCATCAGCTCGAGCAGCTCCTCCTTCGTGGCCACGTAGCCGTAGAGCCGCATCGGGCCGGCCTCCAGCGCGGCCGCCACGTTGCGCAGCGACACGGCGTCGAGCCCCTCCTTGTCGGCGAGCCCCATGGCCGCCTGCACGATGGCCTCCCGGCTCAGCGGGACCGGCGGGGGCCTTTGGGCCGGCTCGGGGCGCTCCCAGACCACGGGGGCCTTCTTCGCACTCGGTTTGCGTCCAGGGCTCATCGCCCTCCGTCTTGCCCCTTCCCGGCCACATTGACAACCCGTATCCGCCGATACAGTGTATCGGAAGATACGACGAATCGGAGGGTGCGATGGAGACGAAGTCGACGGCGGTGCTCGTGGTGGGTGGCAGCCTGGTGGGGTTGTCAGCCGCGGTGTTCCTGGCGTGGCGAGGCGTTCCGACCGTGGTGGTCGAGCGGCATCTGGGGAGCCATCCGCATCCCCGGGCCATCGGCTTCACGCCCCGGACCCTGGAGCTGCTCCGCGCGGTGGGCCTGGGCCCGCGCATTCCCCAGGCGCCTCCAGGAATGCGGCTGCGGCGGGTCCGGGCGGAGAGCCTGAGCGGACAGTGGTTCGAGGAGTCCGCCTGGACGCCGGAGGACCGGAACGTGCCCGACCTGGAGTTCTCGCCGTGCCGGGGCGCCGCGATGGCGCAGGATCGCCTGGAGCCCATCCTCCGGGAGCAGGCGCTCGCGCTGGGCGCGGACCTGCGGCTGGGGACGGAGTTGGTCCGGTTCGAGCAGAGCGCCGACGGCGTCGTCGCGTGGTTGCGCGGCCGCGACGGCCAGGAGGAGCTGCTGCGGGCCGACTACCTGGTCGCGGCGGACGGACATCGAAGCCCGGTCCGCGAGGCGCTCGGCATTGGCCGGAGCGGGCGGGGGCTCATGCGCACCGCGCGCAGCGCCATCTTCCGGGCGCCTTTGCAGGAGTACCTGAAGGCGGGCGTCTCCCAGTTCAACATCGCGCAGCCGGGCTTCGAGGCGTTCCTCACCACGTACGGTGACGGCCGCTGGCTGCTGATCCACCGGGAGGACCGCGAGCTGGATGACGCCGAGCTCCGCGCCCTCATCGCCCGGGCGATTGGCCGGGACGACGTGCCGGTCGAGGTGCTCACCACGGGCCGCTGGGAGATCAGCGCGTTGATCGCGGACCGCTTCGCCTCCGGCCGGGTGTTCCTCGCCGGAGACGCCGCGCACACGCTGCCGCCCAACCGCGGCGGCTACGGGGCGAACACGGGCATCGACGATGCGCACAACCTGGCGTGGAAGCTGGCGGCGGTGCACTCCGGCGCGGCGTCACCCCGGCTGCTCGACACGTATGACGCCGAACGGCGGCCCATCGCGTGGCTGAGGCACCAGCAGATCTTCGCGCGCGACGACTTCAAGCCCATGGCGGCGCCGGGCAGCGACGCGCCATCCTCGACGACGCGGCCATGGAGTTCGGTCAGCTCTACCGCTCGGACGCGGTGCTGGGCGCGGACGCGACGCTGCCGCCGCGC
>NZ_JBKGHJ010000211.1:0-13802 GCF_046520365.1 Corallococcus sp. 4LFB | reverse complement strand
GTGCTGCGCACGGGCGAGCCGGAGCTGGTGCCCGCGGTGACGGAGTCGCTCCTGCGCGCGGCTGCGGCGGAGCCCGCGCACCCGGCGATGCTGGAGGCGTTGCAGGCCCGCTCGTACATGATCATCCCGCTGCGCGCGCGCGGCCACATGCTGGGCGCGGTGACGTTCGTGAGCTCCGGGTCCGGGCGCCGCTACGGCCCGGACGACCTGGCGCTGGCGGAGGACCTGTGCCTGCGCGCGAGCCTGGCCATCGACAACGCGCGGCTGGTGGGTGAGTCCCGCCGGGCCGCCCGCGCGCGCGAGGACCTGCTCGCCGTGGTGTCGCACGACCTGAAGAACCCGCTGGGCGTGGTGCAGTTGGGCGCGGCGCTGCTCTTGCGCGGCACGGCGGGCAAGCCGGGCGGCGAGGCGGTGGCGAAGCAGGCCACGCGCATCAACGACGCGGCCGAGCGCATGTCGCGGCTCATCTCCGACCTGCTGGACTGGGGCCGCCTGGAGGCCGGGCGCCTGCCGCTGGAGCTGGGCGAGCACACCGCCGTGGCGCTGGCCACGGAGGCGCTGGAGGCCATCCGGCCGCTGGCGGAGGCCAAGGGGCTGCACCTGGAAGCGGACCTGCCCCCGGAGGGGCTGCGCGTGAAGTGCGACCGCAGCCGCGTGCTCCAGGTGATGGGCAACCTCATGGGCAACGCCGTGAAGTTCACCCCGCCGGGCGGCACGCTGGCGGTGAAGGCGGTGATGCGCGGCGGCGAGGTGTCCTTCGACGTGCGCGACACGGGCAACGGCATCGCGCCGGACGCGCTGCCGCACATCTTCGACCGCTACTGGCAGGCGCGCGACGCGGCCGCCCGCGGCACCGGCCTGGGGCTGGCCATCGCCAAGGGCCTGGTGGAGGCGCACGGCGGCTCCATCCGCGCGGAGAGCATCCTGGGCACCGGCAGCGTCTTCACCTTCACGCTGCCCGTGGCGAACCTGGCCCTGGCGCCCGCCGCCGCCGCGCCCACGCTGGCCGCGAGCGGCATGCCCCGGCCGCGCGACCCCTACGAGCACTGACTTCAGCGCCGCTTCCTCGAGGGAGGGGTGAGCACCTGGCGCGCGTGCTCCAGGAAGGCGCGCAGCGCGGGTGACACCCGCGCGCGGCTGGGGAAGTAGAGGAAGAGGCCCGGCACGGGCGCGGCGTACTCCTCCAGCACGCGGCGCAGCGTGCCCGCCTTCAGCTGCGCCTCCACCTGCGACTCCAGCACGTACGCCAGGCCCAGGCCGGCCTCCGCCAGCCCCAGCCAGACGCGCTCGTCGTTGGTGGTGACCGTGCCGCGCACCGGCAGCCGCCACGTGCGCGAGCCCTTCTCCAAATCCCACGGCAGCAGCGCGCCCGTGTTGGACGAGCGGTAGGTGAAGCAGTCGTGCCGGAGCAGGTCCTTCGGCTTCAGCGGCGCGCCGTGGCGCTCCAGGTACTCCGGCGCGCCCACCACGATGAAGCGGAACGCGGGCGCGATGCGCACCGCCACCATGTCCCGCTCCAGGTACTCCTCCAGCCGGATGCCTGCGTCGAAGCCCTCCGCGACGATGTCCGCCTTGCGGCTCTCCACCACCAGGTCCAGCTCCACCTGGGGATGGCGCGCGCGGAACGAGGCCAGCAGCGGCGTGAGCACGAAGGGCAGCGCGGTGGACGGCAGCGTCAGCCTCAGCGCGCCCGTCAGCGTCCCGGGTCGCGAGGACGCGTCCTTGAGCGCGCCCAGCGCCTGCGCCACGCCCGGTCCGGCCTGCTCCACCAACCGCCGTCCCGCCGCCGTCACCGCCACGCTGCGCGTCGTGCGCGACAACAGCGGCACGCCCAGCCGTTCCTCCAACTGGCGCACCGTGTGGCTCAGCGCGGAGGCGGACACGCCCAGCTCCGCCGCGGCCGCCGCGAAGCCGCGGTGCCGGGCGACGGCGAGGAACTGATGCAAGGCATTGAGTGGGGTCAGCGCCATTCCTGAGCTTTCCTCAAGAGTCCATCCGGATTCCAGACCTACCCCCGGAAGCGCCCGTCTCCTATCCCTTGCCCTGGCTCGCGAAGGCAGTCCCCTTCCCCAAGCGCGAGCAGGAGTCGTTCCATGGCATCCCCCACCCTCCCCGCCGCTCTTCCCTTGTCCGGCCGTGTCGCCGTCATCACTGGCGCCTCCAGCGGCATTGGCGCCGCCACCGCACTGCGCCTCGCGCGGGACGGCGCGAGCGTCGCCCTGCTCGCACGCGGCAAGGAGCGGCTGGACGCGCTCGCCACCACCATCACTCAAGAGGGTGGCCGGGCGCTCGCCCTGGGCACCGACGTGGTGGACGCGCGGTCCGTGAAGGAGGCCGCGAAGGTCATCGCGGGCGAGCTGGGCGTCGTGGACCTGGTCCTCAACAACGCCGGATACATGCGGCCCACCCCCCTGGAGACCCATCCCACGGAGGACTGGGAGCGGATGATTGATTTGAACGTGAAGGCCAGCGTGCGCGTCGTGGAGACCTTCGTGGAGCCGCTGCTGGCGGCGGCGAAGGCGGGCGGGCGCTCGGACCTCATCAACGTGTCGTCCGTCGTCGCGCAGACGGTGGCTCCGAACTTCAACGTCTACGCGGCCACCAAGGCCGCCGTCACCCACCTGTCCCGCCACCTGCGCGCGGAGCTGGGCCCGCGCTTCGTGCGCGTCATGGCCCTGGAGCCGGGGCTGGTGGACACGGCCCTGCACGAGGGCAACACCGACCCGGGCGCGCGGGCCTGGCTGGACGGCGCCCGGAAGTCCATGACCTGGATGTCGCCCGAGGAGGTCGCGGGCGTCATCGCCTTCGCCACCGCCCTGCCCCGGCACATCAACTTCCAGCAGCTCACCCTCATGCCCACCCAGCAGGCCTGAGCCGCCCCCACGCCTGTTGCCGAGGTGGCCTACAGCGTGCCATGCAGGCGCCTTATGTCCTTTCTGCATCAGGCGCTGGTGTTCCTGGCCGCCACGGTCGTCGCCGTGCCCCTCTTCAAGAAGCTGGGGCTGGGCTCCGTGCTGGGCTACCTGGCGGCGGGCGCGGCCATCGGGCCGTATGGCGCGGGCCTCATCTCCGACGTGGAGAACATCCTCCACATCGCGGAGCTGGGCGTGGTGCTGCTGCTGTTCGTGATTGGGTTGGAGCTGCAGCCGTCGCGCCTGTGGAACCTGCGCCGCTCCGTGTTCGGCATGGGCGGCGCGCAGGTGGTGGTGACGGGCCTGCTGCTCGCGGCCGTGGGGAAGGTGCTGGGCCTGTCCTGGGGCGCGGCCATCATCGCGGGCTTCGGCCTGTCGCTGTCCTCCACCGCGTTCGCGCTCCAGCTGCTCGCGGAGAAGAACCAGCTCACCACCGAGCACGGCCAGCTGGCCTTCGGCATCCTCCTGTTCCAGGACCTGGCCGTGATTCCGCTGCTGGCCGCGCTGCCGCTGCTGGGCACCTCCGACACGCCGTCCACGGAGCCCGGCTGGCTGATGGCCGCGAAGGCCGTGGGCGTGGTGGTGCTGGTGGTGCTGGCGGGCCGCTACCTCTTGCGGCCGGTGTTCCGCGCGGTGGCGGGCGTGCACAGCCAGGAGCTGTTCACCGCGACGGCGCTGCTCGTCGTCGTGGGCACCGCGTCGCTGGTCAGCGCGGTGGGGCTGTCCATGGCGCTGGGCGCGTTCCTCGCGGGCGTGCTGCTGTCGGAGTCCGAGTACCGCCATGAGCTGGAGGCGGACATCGAGCCCTTCAAGGGGCTGCTGCTGGGCCTGTTCTTCATCGCCGTGGGCATGTCCGTGAACCTGGCGCTGCTCGCGCGCGAGCCCTTGCGCGTGCTGGCGCTGGTGCTGGGCCTCACCGCCCTCAAGGCGCTGGTGCTGTACGGGCTGGGGCGCGTGGGGTTGCAGAAGCCGGGCTCCGCGGTGAGCCTGGCGGTGGTGATTTCGCAGGGCGGTGAGTTCGCCTTCGTCCTCTTCTCCCTGGCGGTGTCCTTCCACGTGATGGACCGCGCGCAGGCGGACCTGCTGGTGCTGGTGGTGGGCCTGTCCATGGTGGTGACGCCGTTCCTGTCCGCCGCGCACGAGCGCTGGGTGGCGCCGCGCTTCCTGAAGAAGGGCCCGCAGCGCGAGTACAACGTGTCCCCGGAGGAGGACCACCCGGTCATCATCGCGGGCATGGGGCGCGTGGGGCAGGTGGTGGCCCGCCTGCTGCGCGCGCGCCGCATCGGGTTCACCGCCATCGACGCGAGCGCGGAGCACATCGACTTCATCCAGCGCTTCGGCAACCAGGTGTTCTACGGCGACGCGTCCCGGCTGGACCTGTTGCGCGCGGCCCGCGCGGAGAAGGCGAGGGTGTTCGTGCTGGCCATCGACGACATGGCCGCGTCCCTGCGCACCGCGCAGATGGTGAAGGAGCACTTCCCGCACCTCACCATCTACGCGCGGGCGCGCAACCGCGAGCACGCGTACCGGCTGCTGGACCTGGGCATCACCCACCTGGTGCGTGAGACGTTCGACGCGAGCCTCGTCATGGCCGGCGACGTGCTCCAGGAGGTGGGCCTCACCTTCGCGGAGGCCCGCCGCTCCGTGGAGCGCTTCCGCGAGCACGACGAGGCCCTGATGCTGGAGAGCGCCAAGGTCTTCAAGGACGAGAAGAAGTTCATGGAGGTCATCGTCCGCGCGCGCCGCGAGCTGGAGCTGCTGTTCGAGAAGGACGAAGCCGACCAGAAGTCGGTCTAGCGGGGGACACGACCATGAGCGCCGACACGAAGTCCTCGCGCCTCTACCTGTGGGTGCTGGCGGCCATCTTCGCGGGGGGCCTGCTGGGCCACCTGGCGCCCGCCACCGCGGTGAAGCTCAAGCCGCTGGGGGACGCGTTCATCGCGCTGGTGAAGATGCTCATCTCCCCGGTCATCTTCCTGACCGTGGTGCTGGGCGTGGCCAACGTGGCGGACATGAAGAAGGTGGGCCGGGTGGGCGGCAAGGCGCTGCTCTACTTCGAGGTCATCTCCACGTTCGCGCTCCTCATCGGCGTGCTGGTGGTGACGGTGCTCAAGCCCGGCGCCGGCTTCAACGTGGACCCGCGCACGCTGGACGCGAGCGCCGTGGCCCGCTTCGCCCAGCAGGCGCATGACCAGTCCACCGCGGGCTTCCTCTTGCACATCATCCCGCGCACCTTCGTGGACGCCTTCACCGGCGAGGGAGACCTGCTCCAGGTGCTGCTGCTGGCGCTCTTGTTCGGCTTCTCGCTGACGGCCATTGGCCCCGTGGCGAAGCCCGTGGTCGTCCTCTTCGAGGCGCTGTCCAAGGCCTTCTTCCACATGATTGGCACGGTGATGAAGCTGGCGCCCATTGGCGCGGGGGCCTCCATGGCCTTCACGCTGGGCGCCTACGGCATCACCAGCCTGGGGCCGCTGTTGCGCCTGATGGGCTGCTTCTATCTGGCGTGCGGGCTGTTCGTCGTCGGAGTGCTGGGGCTCGTCGCGCGGCTGACGGGCTTCTCCATCCTGAAGTTCCTGCGCTACATCCGCGCGGAGCTGTTCCTGGTGCTGGGCACGTCGTCGTCGGAGTCCGCGCTGGTGCCGCTGATGCAGAAGCTGGAGCGGCTGGGGTGCTCGAAGTCCGTCGTGGGGCTGGTGGTGCCCAGCGGCTATTCCTTCAACCTGGACGGCACCAACATCTACCTCACCATGGCCGCGCTGTTCGTGGCCCAGGCGCTCAACGTGGACCTCACGCTCGCGCAGACGGCGACGCTGCTGGGCGTGGCGATGCTCACGTCCAAGGGCGCCTCCGGCGTGACGGGCGCGGGCTTCATCACCCTGGCCGCCACGCTGGCGGTGGTGCCGGCCGTGCCGGTGGCGGGGCTGGCGCTCATCCTGGGCATCGACCGGTTCATGAGCGAGGCGAGGGCGCTCACCAACTTCATTGGCAATGGCGTCGCCAGCATCGTCGTCTCCCGCTGGGAGAACGAGCTGGACCGCGAGCGGCTGCGCGCGGAGCTCAACGGCCAGCCCGTGCCGCAAGCGCCGCCGGCCGACGTGGGGACGCCGGCCTGATCAGCCGCGCGCCACCGCGTCGCGCACCGCGGCCTTCAGCACGTCCAGGTCCACCGGCTTGTCCAAGAGCTGCCGGGCGCCCAGCCGCAGGGCCTCCGCGTGCGTCTCCTCATCCGCGAAGGCGCTGAGCAGCAGCACGGGGCACGCGACGCCCTGCGCGCGCAGCCGCCCGAGCGCCTCCAGGCCGTTGAGCCCCGGCATGCGCACGTCGCTGACGATGACGTCCGGCGGGGCGAGCGTGCCGCCATGGCCCCGCATCATCGCCACGTAGTCGCCCAGCTCGAAGCCGTCCTCCACCTCCACCACCGTGTAGCCCGCGCGCCGCAGCGTGCGCACGAGCATCGCGCGCATCGCGTCGTCGTCCTCGGCCACCAGGACGCGCGCGGCGGACGTCGCTTCTTCTTGGGGAGGGGCGTTCATCATTCGAGTGCGGAAGGAGCACGGCGCATGCCACGTGCCCTGAAGGGACGGGGAGCCGTCGTGCCCCGGGGCCTCCGGGGCATCCTGCCCCCGCCGGGGCAATGTGCCCCAGGCATGCATGGCCATTCCCCCCCGCGTTGGCAGCGCGTCACCCGGCGGCGCGCGTTGGCATGACCGATGCTCTGGCCCCCGGTCAGCCCCGCACCCACTTCGCGCGGGCCTGACACGGAGTCCCTCCATGAAGCGCGCTTCCGCCCTCGTCCTCGGTCTGTCCCTCTCCCTCGCCCCTGGCGCCTTCGCCGCCGGAGCCAGGCCCGCCAAGGGCGCGCCCGCCGCCCACGCGAAGGCCGGCGCCAAGACGAAGAAGGCGAAGCAGGGCGCCAGCCAGAAGGCCCCCGCCGCTCCGGCCGAAGGCTCGAGCAGCAACTAGCCACACGCTGTCGTGACGCAGCACCCGCGGTACCCGTAGCGTACCTCCCCGGTCCGTGTGTTTCCTTCCCCCTCATGCACGAACCGGGGGTTGCCTCTTCGTGAAGCTCGCTCGCAAGTTCACCCTGGCCCTGGTGCTGCTCGCCGTCGCGGTGATGGCCGGCCTGCAGGCGTTCCAGGTCAACCGGGAGCTCGCCCGGTCGGAGACCGACACGCAGCACGACCACCGCCTGCTGGGCCACACGCTGGCGGGCTCCATTGGCAAGGCGTGGCAGCTGGCGGGCGAGTCCGAGGCGCTCACGCTGCTCAACCAGGCCAACCGCTTCCAGGAGCAGGTGCGGCTGCGCTGGGTGTGGCTGGACGGCGGGCCGGGCTCCGGCTTCGCCCCGGCGCTGCCCCCGGCCCTGCTGCTCAGCCTGCGCGCGGGCAACGACGGCTGGCTGATGGACGCGTCCACCACCCCGGGCGTGCTGCGCTCGTACACGCCGGTGTTCCTGGGCCGGCGCATGGGCGCCATTGAAATCACCGAGTCCCTGTCCGAGCAGGAGCAGCACGTGCGCACCACGGTGGTGGGCACCGTCATCGCCACGGCGGCGCTCTCCGTGTTCTTCCTGCTGGCCGCCATGGCCATGGGCCGCCGGCTGGTGGGCCGGCCGGTGGAGCAGCTGGTGCACCTGGCGGGACGCATTGGCGAAGGCGACCTCACCGCGCGCGTGCCCCTGCGGCGAGAGCACGGCGACGAGCTGACGACCCTGGCGGTGGCCATGAACCGGATGGGCGAGCAGCTGGAGGAGACGCGGGCGCGGCTGGCGTCGGAGACGGCGGCGCGGCTGGCCACGGTGGAGCACCTGCGCCACGCGGACCGGCTCACCACCGTGGGCAAGCTCGCGTCCGGCGTGGCGCACGAGCTGGGCACGCCGCTCAACGTCGTGATGGGCCGCGCGAAGATGGTGTCCTCCGGCGAGGCGGAGGGCGACGAGGTGAACGAGTGCGCCCGCATCATCTTCCAGCAGGCGCAGCACATGACCGGCATCATCCGGCAGCTGCTGGACTTCGCCCGGCGCCGCATCCCGTCGCGCGCGCCGGAGGACCTGTCGCTCCTGGCGGAGCGCACCTTCTCCCTGCTCAGGCCCATGGCCACCAAGAAGGGCGTGACGCTGTCCCAGGAGGTGCCCTCGGGGTTCACCGTGGAGGTGGACGCGGGGCAGTTCCAGCAGGTGCTCACCAACCTGGTGATGAACGGCCTGCACGCGATGCACCGGCCCGGCACCCTGCGGGTGCGCTCGCGGGTGCTGCGCGCCACGCCCCCCGCGGACGTGGGCGGCGAGGAGCAGGACTGGGTGCGGCTGGACGTGGAGGACGAGGGCGCCGGCATCCCGGCGGACGTGCTGCCCCACGTCTTCGAGCCCTTCTTCACCACCAAGGACGTGGGCGAGGGGACGGGGCTGGGGCTGTCCGTCTCCTATGGGATGGTGCGGGACCACGGCGGCTGGATTGACGTGAAAAGCGAGCCGGGCCGTGGGAGTTGTTTCTCCATCTACCTGCCGCCGGGGACGCACGCATGCCAGGCCGCATCCTGATTGTCGAAGACGAGCGCGAGATGCGCGCCATGGTGGAGAAGGGCCTCCAGCGCCGGGGCTTCCAGCCCGTGGCCGTGGCCGCCGCGGACGAGGCCCTCCAGCGGCTGTCCGGCGAGGACTTCGACACCGTCCTCACCGACCTGCGCATGCCGGGCATGGACGGCCTGGCGCTGTGCGAGCGCATCGTGCTCAACCGGCCGGACATCCCCGTGGTGGTGGTGACGGCCTTCGGCAGCCTGGAGACGGCGGTGGCCGCCATCCGCGCGGGCGCCTACGACTTCATCACCAAGCCCATCGACCTGGACGCGCTGGTGCTGGTGCTGGAGCGCGCCGTGCAACACCGCGCCCTGCGCGCGGAGGTGCGCCGGCTGCGCGAGGCCCTGGACCAGCGCCAGGACGACGGCGCGCTCGTGGGAGAGAGCCCCGCGCTCAAGCAGGCGTACGCGCTCATCGACCGGGTGGCGGACGTGGACGCCACGGTGCTGATTACCGGGGAGAGCGGCACCGGCAAGGAGGTGGCCGCGCGGGCCCTCCACGCCCGGGGCCGGCGCAAGGAGGGGCCCTTCGTGGCCATCAACTGCGCGGCCATGCCGGAGCAGCTGCTGGAGAGCGAGCTGTTCGGCCACGCGAAGGGCGCCTTCACCGACGCGAAGGCCTCCCGCACGGGCCTCTTCGTGAAGGCGAACGGGGGCACGCTGTTCCTGGATGAGGTGGGCGAGCTGCCCATGACGCTCCAGCCGAAGCTGCTGCGCGCGCTGCAGGAGCGCGTGGTGCGCCCGGTGGGCGGGGACACGGAGACGCCGTTCGACGCGCGCATCGTCGCGGCCACCAACCGCGACCTGGAGCTGGCGGTGGAGGAGGAGCGCTTCCGCGAGGACCTCTACTACCGGCTCAACGTCATTGGCCTGGAGCTGCCCCCGCTGCGCGCGCGCGGCAACGACGTGCTGCTGCTGTCGCAGCGCTTCGTGGAGCAGTTCGCGACCCGCACGGGCAAGAAGGTGGTGGGGCTGTCCCCCGCGGCGGCGCAGCGCCTGCTGGCCTACGGGTGGCCGGGCAACGTGCGTGAGCTGCAGAACTGCATCGAGCGCGCCGTGGCGCTCACGTCCTTCGAGCAGCTCACGGTGGACGACCTGCCGGAGCGCATCCGCAACTACAGCACGCCGCGCGTGGTGCCGGAGAACACGGACGCGTCGGAGCTGGTGACGCTGGAGGAGCTGGAGCGCCGCTACATCCACCGCGTGCTGGAGGCCGTGGGCGGCAGCCGCACGCTCGCCGCGCGCATCCTGGGCGTGGACCGCAAGACGCTCTACCGCAAGCTGGAGCGCGGCGACGCCGAGGCCAGGGAGCCCCGGGAGGCAAAAAAACCCTGACCTGGGAAAAATCCGGGGCCAGGTGGACCCGCCCCCATCCGCTCCGGCCACAACCCTCCATCATGGACGCACGGCTGGAGGCCCGGAGGGTGGCGCGCCGCGCGGAAGCCCGTCATCCCTCGGGGTGGGCCCCCGCTTTGCCTTGAGCGGGGTATGGTTCCGGAGGATGCACTCCGCTCCCGTCCAGCCCCGGGTCTTCTGTCGCGTGGCGGACCTCGCGCGCGATGCAGGCGACAGGAATTTCACTGACCCGTTTCCTACCGGAGGTTTCTCCCTACCCTCGGAAATCCACGAGTCCATGAATCATGTAACAGGCGGTCAGGACGCCTTGCGCCCTCCTGGTCCCGTGTCCCGGCGTTGGCGCCGGGCACGCTCGCGAAGCACCGCCGTGTTTCCCACCTGAAGGGACCCCGCTCCCCCTACCCCCGACGACGACCTGCCGATGGCCCACGCTCCCGCCCGCCCGCGCTCCCGTCCCCCCGCCCCGTCCTCGACGGAGGCGCCCGGCCCGGGCCTGCTCGCGCTGCTGGAGGGGCTGCCGGAGGCCTTCCTCGGCGTGGACGCGGGCTGGCGCATCCGCTACCTGAGCCCGCGCATGCGCGAGCTGCTGGGGGCCCGCGTCCAGCCCGGGGACGACCTGCGCAAGAAGGTGGCGGACGTGCTGGGCCTGGGCCCGCACCTGCGCCTGGACGCGCCCGCCACCGCGCAGCCGGCCGCCGCGCGCTACGAGCACCGCTGGCACGAGGGCGGCTTCTGCTTCGAGGTGAGCACCCGCCCGGTGGACGGCGGCCTCCTGGTGCACTGCCGCGACATCACCCACGAGTTCCAGGCCCGCAACGAGTTGCAGCGCGTGGGCCAGCTCTTCCAGGCGGTGATGGAGGGCACCACCGACGCCATCTACATCAAGGACCTGGGGGGCCGTTACCAGGTCATCAACTCCGCGGGCGCGCGCGCCCTGGGCCGCACCGTGTCCGAGGTGCGCGGGCACACCGACGCGGAGCTGTTCCCGCCAGGAGAGGCCCACGCCAACCTGAAGCACGACCGGGACGTGCTCAAGGCGGGCGCCCCCCTCACCTACGAGGACGCGCAGAAGGACCCCTGCGGGGACGTGCGCGTGTGGCTGTCCACCAAGGGCCCGCTGCGCGACCCGGAGGGCAACGTGTTCGGCCTGTTCGGCATCAGCCGCGACATCACCCAGCGCAAGTGGGCGGAAGAGGAGGTGCGCCGGCACGCGGAGTTCCAGGAGCACCTCATGGGCATCATCAGCCATGACATCCGCAGCCCGCTGGGCGCCATCATGAACTGGTCGCGCGTGCTGGCGGCCGGGGGCCCCGCGGAGGAGACGGCGCGCACCAGCCGGCGCATCGCCACCGCGGCGGTGCGCATCGAGCGGCTGACGCGCCTGCTGCTGGACTTCACCCGCGCCCGGCTGGTGGGCGGCGTGGTGATTGAGCCGCGCGGCTCGGACACGCAGGAGCTGCTGGCCAAGGTGGCGCACGAGTTCCGCGTGGCCTTCCCGCAGCGCGACATCGTCGTGGAGCACAAGGGCAACACGCAGGGGCACTGGGACCCGGACCGGCTGGCGCAGGTGGTGTCCAACCTGGTGGAGAACGCGCTCAAGTACAGCCCCGCGGACGCGCCCGTGCGCCTCTCCACGCGCGGCCTGCGCAACAAGGTGGTGGTGACGGTCCACAACCAGGGCCGCCCCATCCCGGAAGCCACCCTGCCCCACCTCTTCGAGCCCTTCCGCCAGGGCCCGCAGCAGACGCGCACGCTGAAGATGAGCTACGGCCTGGGGCTCTACATCGTGCGCGAAATCGTGCACGCCCACGGCGGCACCATCGACGTCACCTCCACCGAGGACGACGGCACCACCTTCACCGTCACGCTGCCGCGCCGCGCGCCGCCCCGGAAGGGACCGCCCCCGGAGCCGCCGCATCCCCCCGCGCACCGCTCCTGAAAGGGGGCGCGCCGCGCCCGTCAGACGAAGCGGGAGATGAGCGGCACCAGTTCGTCCAGCGGCGCGCTGCCGTTGGACAGGCCGGCCTCCGCCACCGCGCGCGGCATGCCGTACACCACGCAGGAGGACTCCGCCTCCGTGAGCACGACGCCGCCCGCGGCGCGCAGGGCCCGCGCGCCCTGGAGGCCGTCCTCGCCCATGCCGGTGAGCACCAGCCCCAGGGCGTCCCGCCCCCAGGTCTCCGCCACGCTCTGGAAGAGCACGTCCACGGAGGGGTGGTGCGGGGTGCCCAGCGGATGGCGGTCCAGGCGCGCCAGGTTCAGCGCCCCGTGGCGCGCCACCTTCAGGTGGTACCCCGCGCGCGCCAGCACCGCGCGGCCCGGCACCAGCTCCAGGCCGTCGCTGGCCTCCACCACCTCCAGCGCGCTCTGTGAGTCCAGCCGCTTCGCCACGGCCTCCGTGTAGCCGGCGGGGATGTGCAGCGCGAGCACCACCGGCGCCGGGAAGTCCCGGGGCAGCGCCGACAGCAGCCGCGTCAGCGCCTGCGGCCCGCCCGTGGACGTGCCCACCGCCAGCAGCTTCGGGGACGTGGCGGGCAGCACCCGCGCGGGCGGGGCGTCCCTGGCGGCCTTCAGCTCGTTCGCGTAGCGCGGCACCGCGCGGCAGGCGACGCGCACCTTCTCCACCAGCTCCGCGCCCAGCTCGTAGAGCCGGTCGGTGGCCAGCGCCGTGGGCTTGTGCACCAGGTCCACCGCGCCCGCCTGGAGCGCGGCCACCGCCAGCTCGCTGTCCGCGCCCGCGCTGCTCACCACCACCACGCGGGGCGCGTCCGGCATGCCGGACAGCGCGCGCAGGAAGCCCGTCCCGTCCAGCGCCGGCATCACCAGGTCCAGGGTGATGACGTCCGGCTTGAGCTCCGCCACCCGCTCCAGCGCGTCCAGCCCGTCGCGCGCGGTGCCCACCACCTCCACCCCCTCCGCGTCCGACAGCACCTTGCGCAGCACCTTGCGCGCGAACGCGGAGTCGTCCACCACCAGCACCCGCAACGTCATGCGTCCGCCTTGCTGTAGAAGAACGCCCCGCGGCGCTCCTCGCAGCGCAGCGCCGTGCCAAAGCGCATCAGGGATTCGGACGTGCCCACCACCAGGTGCCCGCCGGGCCGCAGCGCCCCGGTGAGGCCGTCCACCACGCGGCGCGCGGTGTCGTCCTGGAAGTAGATGAGCACGTTGCGGCAGAGGATGGCCTCGCAGCTGCCCGGCTCCGGGTAGCCCGCCATGTCCACCAGGTTGAGCTGCCGCCACTCCACGCGCGCCAGCAGGTCCGGCCGCACGCGGGGGCGCCCGTCCACCACGTCCAGCCAGCGCCCCACCACGCCCGGGGGCAGCGCGCGCATGCAGCGCAGGTTGTGCTCGCCCGTCCGCGCGCGCTCCAGCGCCCGGGCGCTCAGGTCCGTGGCCAGGATGGACACGTCCCCCAGCACGCCCCGCGAGTCCAGCAGCATGGCCAGCGTGAGCGGCTCCTCGCCGGTGGCGCACGCCGCGCACCACACCCGGGGCTTGCGGCCGGCCTTGACCGCGGGCACGAGCAGCTCGTCCACCAGCACCTCCAGCGCCTGGGGCTCGCGGAAGAAGTACGTCTCGTGGACGAGCAGCGCCTCCACCAGCCCGTCCAGCGCCTCCGGGCCCTTCGGGTCGTAGCGAAGGAAGTAGTAGTAGTCGAGCAGCGAGTCGAACCCGGCATCCAGCGCGCGGACGGACAGCTTCTCCGCCAAGAGCTCCCGGTCCTCGGGCCCGTAGTGCAGGCCCGAGCGCTGCTCGATGAGCATGGCCAGGATGGCCAGGACCTGCGGGGACAGCGGCAGCGTGCTCATGGGCCGTGGGCTCTCTCAGCGGCCCAGGGCCAGGAGGCAGGCGCGGCGCACTTCGGGGTCTTCGTCGCGGTGGGCCGCCCGGTCAGCGCCTCGAGCGCCTCCACCGTGCCCAGCGCCGCCACCGCGGGGGCCGCCGCGCGGCGGCCGG
>NZ_JBKGHJ010000210.1:0-13959 GCF_046520365.1 Corallococcus sp. 4LFB | reverse complement strand
GGGGAAAAGGACAGGCGTCCGGGCCGGTGGGCTCCGGAAACACGGCTGCCCGCCGCCCCCGGGCTTCGGATGGGGACGCGCGGGCAGGGGAGGACTGCGAAGGCCGCGGGCTACTTCTTCTTGCGGTTCTTCTTCTTGTTCTCCTTCTCCTTCTTGCGCCGCTCCTTGATGGCGTCGCGGTCGTCCGGCTTGCTCACGGACGGGGGCGCGTAGCCCATCAGGCGGGCCTTGGCCATCGCGGCCTGGCCCATGGGCGGGGTGTAGCCCGGGGCAATCTGCGGCAGCTGCATGGGCATGCCGCCCATGCCACCGCCCATCGCGGACATGGCCTTCTCCAGCGCCTTCGGGTCCTTCCCGAACATGCTGCCCAGGTCCATGTTCTTCATCTGGCCCAGCTGCCCCAGCTGCTTGAAGCCGGGGATGCGGCCCAAGAGGCCCGGGTTCTGGCCGATGGTGCCCATCACCTGCTGCATCATCCCGAACTTCTGCAGCAGCTCGCGCACCTCCTCCGGCTTGCGACCGCTGCCCTTCGAGATGCGGTTGATGCGGCTGGCGTTGATGATGTCCGGACGCAGGCGCTCCTTCTGCGTCATCGAGTCGTACATCGCCTCGATCTTCGTGAGCTCCTTCTCGTCCGGGTTCAGGTGCTCGGTGAGGTCGCCGAAGAGGGGGAACTTCTCCAGCAGGTCCTTCAGCGGGCCCATCTTGCGGACCATGCGGATCTGCTCGACGAAGTCCTTCATCGAGAACTGGCCGGAGAGCAGCTTGCGCGCGTCGTCCTCGGCCTTCTTCTCGTCGACGACCTTCTCGAAGTCCTTCATCAGGCCGACGATGTCGCCGAAGCCCAGGATGCGGCCCGCGAGGCCCTCCGGACGGAACTCCTCCAGCTTGTCCATCGACTCGCCCATGCCGAGGAACTTGATGGGCTTGCCCGTCACTTCCTTGATGGACAGCGCCGCGCCGCCGCGCGCGTCACCGTCCAGCTTCGTCAGGATGAAGCCGTCCAGCGTGAGGCGCCGGTCGAACTCGGCCGCCGTGCGCACCGAGTCCTGGCCGATCATCGCGTCGCACACGAGCAGGATGGTGTCCGGCTGCACGTTGGACTTGATGGACTCCAGCTCCGTCATCAGCGTCTCGTCGATGGCGAGCCGGCCCGCCGTGTCGATGAGCACCACGTCGCACTTCTGCTCGCGCGCGGCCGCGTAGCCCCGCTTCGCCAGCTCGGGCGGCTGCACGCCGGGCTCGTGGTAGACGGGGACCTTCAGCCGCTCGCCCAGCACCTTGAGCTGATCCACGGCGGCCGGGCGGTAGATGTCCGCGGCCACGAGCAGGGGCTTGCGCCCCTCCGCGAGGAGCCGGCTGGCGAGCTTGCCCGTGGTCGTCGTCTTACCGGAGCCCTGGAGGCCCACCATCATGATGCCGGACAGCTGGCCCTTGGGCTTCAGGTGGAGGCTCGTGTCCACCGGGCCCATCAGGGCCTCCAGCTCGTCGTGGCAGATCTTGATGAAGTGGTCCATCGCGCCGACCTTGCGCTTCTGGCCCCCCGCGTCCGTGACGGACGTCTGCACGACTTCGCCCACGGCCTTCTCCCGGACGCGGGCGACGAACTTCTTCACCACGTCGAAGGCGACGTCGGCCTCCAGCAGGGAGACGCGGATGTCTCGCAGCGACTCGTCCACCAGCTCGGGGGTGAGTTCGCTCTTGCCGGCGAGGCGGTTCTTGGCGGCCCGGAAGCCCTTGGTGACGGTCTCAAGCATGGGGGGCGCTTTATAACAGCGTCCCGCCGGATGCGACGGTCACGGAAGCCCCGGCCGTCCAGCAGTGGAGGAATCAAGGGGCTTTCCCTGCCACCCGGAATGCCGCCGCCCGGCCCGGGAGCCCCGTCCCGGAGGGCCTCCCACCCCTCCCGGGGCTCAGCCCGACGCCGCCGTCCAGGGCCCGGGGGCCGCTTCCGCCTGGCTGTCGGGCTCGGGCAGCCAGTCCGGGCGCCCGAGCGCCGTGCACAGGGCCTTCAGGACCACGCGCGACTTGAGGAGCAGCTCGTCCAGCTCGGCCGCCGGGTCCGAGAGCGCCACGATGGCCCCGCCCGCGCCGATGCTCACCTCGCCGGGGCGGACCACCGCCGTTCGGATGACGACGTTCAGGTCCGCCGCGCCGGTGACGGAGAAGTACCCGATGGCGCCCGAGTACACCCCCCGGGCCTCCCCCTCCAGCCGGTCGATGAGCTCCATCGTGCGCTCCTTGGGGGCCCCGTCATGGAGCCTCCCGGGAAGGCGGCGCGCACCGCGTCCACGGCGGTGAGCCCTGCGCGCAGGTGGCCCCGGATGGTGCTCACGAGCTGGTGCACCGTGGCGTACGACTCCACGTGCATGAGCCGGGGGACGTGGACCGAGCCCACCTCGCACACGCGTCCGAGGTCGTTGCGCACGAGGTCCACGATCATCAGGTTCTCCGCCCGGTCCTTCTCCTGGGCGCCCAGCTGCTGGCGCAGGCGTTCGTCCTCGTCCGGGGTGGCCCCGCGGCGCAGGGTGCCCTTGATGGGCTTCGATTCGACCCAGCGCTCGGCGTCCACGCGCAGGAAGCGTTCGGGGGAGGAGCAGGCGATGCCCAGCGGGCCCATCCGGAGGTACGCGGCGTAGGGCGCCGGGTTCAACCGACGCAGGCTCCGGTAGAGGTCCAGTGGGTCGACGTGGGCCCGGGCGAGGAGCTTGTTGGTGAGGCAGACCTCGTACGTTTCGCCCTCGTGAAGCTGTTCCAGGCAGTGCTGGATGTCCGCCAGGTAGGTCTCTCGCTTCCTGGCGAGGCGGACGGGGAAGGGGACTCCTGGGCCCGGCTTGAGGGGGGCGAGCGCCGGCAGGGCGCGCAGGGTGGCTTCGGTGGCGTCGAACCAGGCCTGGACCTGGGCCGCCTCATGCTCCGGGGCGAGCGCCACGAGACACACCGTGCGCTCGAGGTGGTCCCAGGCCAACAGCCGGTCCGCCAGGACGAGGCTGGCGTCTGGATCCGGTGAGGGATGCGGGGCGCTCGCGCCGCAGTCGTGCTTCAGCTCGTAGCCGAGGGAGCCCACGAAGCCGCCCTGGAAGTCGAAGGGGAGGCCCGTGGGGGGCGTTCGCAGCCGCGTCAGTTCCTGCTGGAGGAACTCGAACAGCTCCGTGGCGTGCTCCTCGGTTCCCTGACGCCGGCTCACGGTGAGCCGGCGTGGGTTCACCCGGTACTGGATGACCGCGCTGTGGGGGCCGGTCGCGTCTCCCATGAAGGAGAAGCGTGACAGGCCGGCTTCGACGCGGCTGCTGTCCAACCAGAAGGCGGGGTCCTTGCGTCCGAAGAGCGTGACGAAGGCCTGCTCCGGATCGATGTCGAGCCGCAGCTCCCGGTGGTGGACCCGGAAGGTTTCGGGTGAAGGAGCGGGTCTCGGAGGCGGTGCGCTCTTGGAGAACGCAGGGCTCGGACGGTGGTGCTCGCGGCTCAGGCGCACGAAGTTGGCGAGGAGCTGGCGGCCGTGGGCGGTGGCGATGGACTCCGGGTGGAATTGGACGCCCCAGCGGGGGAGGGAGGCGTGGCGCAGGGCCATGAGGACGCCATCGGGGGTCCAGGCGGTCTCCACCAGTTCGCCGGGCAGCGGTCGGGCCAGGCACAGGGAGTGGTAGCGCACCACCGGGAAGTCCTGGGGCAGGCTCTGGAAGAGGTCCGTCCCCGTGTGGCGCACGGGGCTCAGCCGTCCGTGCATGACCTCCGGTGCGTGCTCAATCCGTGCGCCGTGGACGTGGCCCATGCCCTGATGGCCCAGGCACACGCCGAGGATGGGGACGTCCGCTTCGAGGAGCGCATCGCGGCAGACGCCGAAGTCCGTCGGGTGGTCGGGACGGCCGGGACCGGGGGAGAGGACGATGTTGTCGAACGCGAGCTCGCGCAGCTCGCGCCACGAGTGCTCGTCGTTCTTCACGACGAGGGGCTCTGTCCCACCAACCTCCGCCAGCAGCTGGAAGAGGTTGAACGTGAACGAGTCGTGGTTGTCGATGATGAGCGTCCGCTGCCGCACGGCGCGCACCTTACCCCTCGGTGGCCGCCAGGGAGGCACCTCTCTGGGGGACCGAGCACGGTTGCCGGGCGACCGTATTTTGCGGCCCAAGGATGAGGGCGCGGCCTGCGCTGGTGCCTCGCATGCGCTGCGGGGTCTGCTATCTTTCCTTCCCATCGCACGAGTGGCGGAACTGGCAGACGCAGCGGACTTAAAATCCGCTGACTCGCAAGGGTCGTCCGGGTTCGAGCCCCGGCTCGTGCACTTCCCACCGGCCAGAGCTATCTCGAGGCCTTCAGCGCATCGCGGAGCCACCCCGCCAGCTCGCGCACCGCCGGAGCCCGCAGCAGGCTGTAATGGTCGCCGGGCAGCAGGTGCCGCTCGAGGGTGTCGCCCACCAGGTCCGTCCAGCCACCGTCCTCGGGCAACCCGTCCGCGCCGTCCGTTGCCTTGAAGAGCACCGTCCGGCCTTCGCTGGTTGGAGCCGTGTAGCGCCGCGAGGCGTGCAGGTTGCACTCGAAGACCCGGAAGAGCGCCCTCACGTGCTCGGTGCTCCTCCCTGGAGGCAGGATGCCCGCGCCCGCCGCCAGCTCCAGCAGCCGCTCCAGCATCGCCTCCGGCTCCAGGCCTGCCAGCGGCGTCAGGTCCATGCTCAGGTCCGCCAGGGACGCACCCAACAGGTCTCTCGCGAACATCGCCGCCAACCCCACCCGGTCCGGCTCTGGCTCCTTCGCCACCGTTGCCGTCGGGACGTAGGAGTCGATGAGGGCCAGCAGGGCCACCTGCTCGCCGCGCTCGCGCAGTTGCCGCGCCATCTCGTAGGCGATGAGGCCACCCATGGACCAGCCCCCCAGGGAGTAGGGCCCGGACGGCTGCACCGAACGGATGGCCTTCACATAGTCGGAGGCCATCTCTTCGATGGAGCCCAACGGCTGGCTGCGGTCATCCACACCTCGCGCCTGCAGCCCGTAGAAGGGCTGTTCCGTCCCCAGCAGCCGGGCCAGCTCGGCGTAGCACAGCACGTTGCCTCCCACCGGGTGCACGCAGAAGAAGGGCCTGGCGTCACCGGTGGCTGGCACTCCGAAGGGCACCACGGGCGAGAAGGCCTCCGGCTCCTCCCGGCGCAGCAGCGCGGCGAGCTGCTCCACCGTGGGCGCCTGGAAGAGCGCGGCCAGCGGCAGGTGGTGACCCGTCGCCTCCCCCACCGCGGCCATCAGCTGCACGGCCAGCAGCGAGTGGCCTCCCAGCTCGAAGAAGTTGCCGCGCACGCCCACCGGCTGCACGCCCAGCACCGACTCCCACAGCCCCACCAGCTGCAGCTCCCGTGCGTCTCGGGGCGCCAGCAGGGCCGCGGCCGGCACTTCGGCCCGCCGCGGTGCGGGCAGGGCCTTGCGGTCCACCTTGCCGTTGGGCGTCAGGGGCAGGCCGGGGAGCATGGCGATGGCCGCGGGCACCATGTGCTCGGGCAGTCGCTGCTTGAGGGCCTGGCGCAGCGCGGCCACGTCCAGCGTGTCGCCCTCTTCGGCCACCACGTAGGCCACCAGCCGCTTGTCCCCGGGAGCGTCCTCGCGCACGGTGGCCACGGCCTCGCGCACCGACGGGTGCTGGCGGAGCGCGAACTCGACCTCGCCCAGCTCGATCCGGAAGCCGCGCAGCTTCACCTGCGCATCCAGACGGCCGAGGTACTCCAACGTGCCGTCCGCCAGCCACCGCGCCCGGTCCCCGGTGCGGTACAGGCGGGCGCCGGGCTCGGGGCTGAATGGATCCGGAGCGAACCGCTCCGCCGTCAGCTCCGGCTGGCCCAGGTAGCCCCGGGCCACGCCCACGCCGCCCACGCACAGCTCGCCAGGGACTCCGGGAGGCACCGGCCGCAGCGCCGTGTCCAGCACGTACGCCCGCACGTTGGCCCACGGCCGGCCGATGGTGAGCCGCTCCCCGGGCCGCAGCGGCTGGGAGACGGTGGCGCACACGGTGACCTCCGTGGGGCCGTAGGCGTTGAGCATCCGCACACGGGGGCCCCAGCGCGCCACCAGCTCCGGCGTGCAGGCCTCGCCCGCGGAGACGAGCGTCTCCAGGGCGGGGAAGTCCTCCGGCGTCAGCTGGGCCAGCACCGAGGGCGTCAGGGTGACGGCGGTGAGGGCCTCCTCCCGCAGCAGCCCTTGCAGGGGCGCACCGGGCATCAGCCGCTCGCGCGGCGCGAGCACCAGCGTGGCTCCAGCCAGCAGCGCGCCGAGGATTTCGAACACCGACGCATCGAAGCCGAAGGCGGCGTACTGGAGGACGCGGCTGCCGGAGTGGAAGCCCTGCGCGCGCGCGGCGTTGAGCGCCGTGTTGCACAGCCCCTGGTGCTGCAACAGCGTGCCCTTGGGCCGGCCCGTGCTGCCCGAGGTGTAGATGACGTAGGCCAGGTTGCCGGCGTGGGTGAGGCACTCGGGCGCCGTGCCCGGCCGTGCCTCGATGAGGGGTGCATCCACGTCCAGCAGCACGAGCTGCCCGCCGCCGAAGGGCAGCTCATCCGCGAGCGCCTCGGTGGTGACGAGCACCGGGGCGGCGCAGTCGCGCAGCATGTACGTCAGCCGCTCCACGGGGTAGCTCGCGTCCAGGGGCACCCAGGCGCCGCCGGCCTTGAGGATGCCGAGGATGGCCACCACCGTCTCCAGCGAGCGCTCCACGCAGAGCGCCACGAGGACGTCGGGCCGCACGCCCAGCGCGCGGAGGTGGTGCGCGAGCTGGTTGGCGCGGGTGTCGAGCTGCGCGTAGGTGAGCGCCGTGCCCTCGAAGCGCACGGCGGTGGCGTGCGGGGTGCGAGCCACCTGGGCCTCGAAGAGCTGGTGCGCGCAGCGCTCACTTGGGAAGTCGCGCGAGGTGGCGTTCCAGTCGATCAGCACCTGGCGCTGCTCGGCCTCGTCCATGAGGGGCAGCGCGGACAGCGGGGGGTCGGGCGAGGCCGCCGCGGCCTGGAGCAGCGTGCCCAGGTGCCGCACCAGCCGGTCGATGGTGGCCGCCTCGAAGAGGTCCGTGCGGTACTCGCAGCCACACTCCAGGCCCCGCACCGTCTCCGAGATGCTCAGGGTGAGGTCCAGGCGGGAGGTGCCCGAGTCCACGGACTCACCGCGCAGGGTGAGGCCGGGCACCGTCAGCTCGGTGGCGGGCTGGTTCTGCAGCACCAGCTTCACCTGGAACAGCGGGGCTCCTGCCTGGCCGCGCTGGGGGTTGAGCGCCTTGACCAGCTCCTCGAAGGGGAGGTCCTGGTGCGCGTACGCGCCGAGCGTGGCCTCCCGGACGCGGCCCAGCAGCTCGCGGAAGGACGGGTTGCCGCCCACCCGCGCGCGCAGGGCGAGCTGGTTGATGAAGAAGCCGATGAGGCCTTCGGTCTCCGCGCGGTTGCGGTTGGCGATGTCGGTGCCGACGACGAAGTCCTCCTGGCCCGAGTAGCGCGACAGCACCCCCTGGAAGCCCGCCAGCAGGGCCATGAACAGGGTGGTGCCCTCGCGGCGGCACAGCGCATGGAGCGCCCCGGCCAGCTCGCGCGGCAGCACGCGCCGGTGGGTGGCGCCCCGCAGGCTCGCCACCGCGGGCCGTGGGAAGTCGGTGGGCAGCTCCAGCATGGGAGCCGCGCCGGCGAGGTGCTCGCGCCACCAGGACAGCTGCGCCTCCAGCGCCTCGTCGCGCAGCCAGCCGCGCTGCCACACCGCGTAGTCCGCGTACTGCACGGGCAGCTCGGGCAGCGGGGACGGTGTGCCCTCCTGGAAGGCCGCGTAGAGCGCCGCCAGCTCGCGCACGAGCACGCCCATGGACCAGCCATCCGAGGCGATGTGGTGCAGGTTGAGGAGCAGCAGGTGCCGCGACTCGGAGACCCGCAGCAGCATGGCGCGCAGCAGCGGGCCCCGCTCCAGGTCGAAGGGACGCCGGGCCTCCTGGTGGGCCAGCCGCCGGGCCTCGGCCTCGCGCGTGTCTTCAGGGAGCGCGGACAGCTCCACCACCGGCAGGGGGAACGGCGCGGGAGGATGGATGACCTGGACGGGACCGCTGGCCTCCGTCTGGAAGGTGGTGCGCAGCACCTCATGCCGGCGCACCAGCTCCGTCAGCGCGTGCTCCAGCGCGCCCACGTCCAGGGTGCCCTCCAGCCAGAGCGCGGCGGGCATGTTGTAGAAGGGGCTCCCCGGCTCCAGCCGGTCGAGGAACCACAGGCGCTGCTGCGCGAAGGACAGCGGCAGCGGACCCTCCCGGCGCGCCCGCACCAGCGCGGGCATGCGGGTGCCAGCGCTGGCGCCCTGGAGCCGCTCCGCGAGGGCGGCCACGGTGGGCGCCTCGAAGAGGGTGCGCACGCTGAGCTCCACGTCGAAGGCGGCACGGATGCGCGCCACCAACTGCATGGCCAGCAGCGAGTGGCCTCCCAGCTCGAAGAAGTGGTCCCGCCGGCCCACGGTGCGCACGCGCAGGACGTCACACCACAGCTCCGCCAGCCGCTGCTCCACGGGATTGGCCGGTGGCTCCTCCTCTCGGGTGGGAGCCGCGGGCCGCGCGGCATCCGGCACGGGCAGGGCCTTGCGGTCCACCTTGCCGGTGGGCGTCAGCGGCAGGGCGGGCAGCACCACGAAGGCCCCCGGGACCATGTACTCCGGCAGGTGCTGCCGCAGGTGAGCCCGCAGCGCGGCGGTGTCTGGCGTGGAAGTGCCGGACACGACGTAGGCCACCAGGCGCTTGTCACCGGGCACGTCCTCGCGCACCACCACGAGCACGTCCTTCACGGACGCGTGCGCACGCAGGGAGGCCTCGACTTCGGCCAGCTCGATACGGAAGCCGCGCACCTTCACCTGGGCGTCGGCGCGGCCGAGGAACTCCAGCACGCCGTCCCCGCGCCAGCGGGCCAGGTCGCCCGTGCGGTACATGCGCGCGCCCGGAGCGGTGCTGAAGGGGTCGGGGAGGAAGCGCTCGGCGGTGAGGGCGGGCTGCTCCACGTAGCCACGGGCCACGCCATCGCCACTGATGAACAGCTCTCCGGTGACACCGGCGGGCACGGGCTGGCCGGCGGCGTCCAGCACGTACACCCGGGTATTGCCGATGGGGCGGCCAATGGGGACGGAAGTCCCTATGTGGGCCACGTCCGTCATGCGGTGACAGGAGGCGAAGAGGGTGGTCTCGGTGGGGCCGTAGCAGGCGGTGACGGGGATGCGCAGCTCCTCCAGCACCCGCTTGACGTGCGGGGCGGAGACGACGTCGCCGCCGGTGAGCAACTGGCGCACGCCGCGAAGGGCCCCAAGGTGGTGGTCCACCACCTGGGTGAAGAGGCCCGCGGTCAGGTGCAGCGTCGTCACCCCGTGCTTCACCAGCACCGACTCCAGCTCCCGCACGTCGGAGGGCGGGTGCGGCGGGAAGACGACGAGGCGGCCGCCATGCAGCAGCGGACCCCAGAGCTCCAGGGTGGAGGCGTCAAAGGAGATGGGGGCGATGAGCAGGAACGTCTCGTCCGGCCCCAGGTGCGCGTAGTCGACACCGAAGAGGGTGCGAAGCACGGCGGCCTGGGGCGTGCCCACGCCCTTGGGGCGGCCCGTGCTGCCCGAGGTGAAGTCGATGTACGCGAGGCTCTGGGGCAGGGCCGCCAGGGGCGGCGCGTGCACCGGCTCACCCAGGAGGGAGACCTCGTCCACGACCACGGTGGCCAGACCCTCGGCGGGGAGCTTCTCCCGCAGCGCGCGGGTGGTGATGAGCACGCGCGGACGCGAGTCCTCCACCATGGCGGCCAGCCGCTCACGCGGGTAGGCGGTATCCAGCGGCACGTAGGCGCCGCTGGCCTTGAGGATGGCCAGCAGCGAGACGACGAGCTCCACCGAGCGCTCCAGCGCCATGGCCACGCGCGAGTCCGTGGACACGCCCAGGCCGCGCAGGTGATGCGCGAGCTGGTTGGCGCGCGCGTCGAGCTGCCGGTAGGTGAGCTTCACGTCACCGAACTCCACGGCCACCCTGTCCGCGTGGAGGGCCACCACCCGGGAGAAGACCTCGGGGAGGGTGGAGTCGCGCGGGTACTCGGTGGCGGTGGCGTTCCACTCCACCAGGAGCCGCCGGCGCTCCCGCGCGGGCAGCACCTCCACCTGGTGGACCGGCGTCTCCGGGCTGGCCTCCAGCAACTCCACCAGGCTCTGTACGGCCACCTGCATGGACTCGCAGAGGCTTTGCGGCGTCACGGCCCCTGCCGCCACCTGCACGGTCAGGCCGAAGTCTTCGCCGAAGTCATCGACCACCAGGGTCAACGGATAGTTGCTGCGCTCCTCGGTTCCCAGCACCTGGACCCGCAGCCCGTCTTCTCCAGACGGGCCCGCGGCGTCCTGGACCCCGTTGTGCCGGTAGTTCATGAGCGCAGTGAACAGGGGCGTCCTCGCCGGCAGCGCGCTGCACCGCTGAGCCAGCGCCAGCGAGGCGTGCTCATGCTCCAGCAACCGGGTGAGACCGTGGTGCGCGAGCAGCAGGCGCTCTCGCACGCCTTCGCTGCCGAGCCTGATGCGTATCGGCAACGTGTTGATGAAAGGACCCAGGGCCTGCTCGGTGCCCGCGCCGCCCTGCATGCGTCCGAACAGCACCGTGCCGAACACCACGTCGGCGCTTCGCCCCGAGCCGCGCGCCAGCACCTGGGCCCAGGCCAGGTGCATCAAGCTGGCGGCGCTGACGCTTGCGAGCCGGGCCTGCCGCCGCACGCGCTGCGCCAGGTTCGGCTCCAGCATCCGCCGCGCTTCGGCAATGCCGACACCCTCGCCCTGCGTGTCGATGAGCCCGAACGGCGCAGTGGGCTCTTCCACATCCCCCAGCATGGCCTTGAAGAACGCCTCGTGTTCAGCCTGAGGCACACGCCGCGCAAGGGCCACGTAGTTGCGAAAGGGCACCGGCTCCGCCAGCCGCTCGCGCTGGCCCGCCAGGATGAGCTGGACCTGCGCCACCATCAGCCGCAGCGAGGTGGCATCATCGATCAAATGGTGGAACAGCACCTGTAGCAGCCAGCGCCCGTTCGCCGCATCGTGTGCGACCGCGCAGCGCAGCAGCGGCGCCTGCCGGATGTCCAGCCGGTAGTGCCGCGGATCGTGCCGCGCACGCATCTGGTCGGCGATGTCGCCCGCGGCGCCCGACAGCTCCAGCTCGTCCACGGCGAGGCGCGCGCGCCGCCACACCACCTGCACCGGTTCGCGCAAGCCTTCCCACACAATGGCCGTGCGCAGGATGTCCTGCCGGTCCACGACCTCCTGGAGCGCGCCAAGAAAGCGGTCCAGCTCCTTGCGTTCCGCGGAGGCCAGCATGGCCTGCTGCAGATAGGCATCCCCCTGCCGCGCCATCAGGTGATGGAACAGGAAGCCTTCCTGGAGCGGCGCCAGTGGATAGATGTCCTGCACGTTGGCCGCCCCGCCCGGCACGCGCGCCACGATGGCGTCAATCTCGCCTTGTGACAGGGACACCAGCGGCAGCACCGGCGGCGTGATGACCTCGCTGTCCGGCGTGATGCGGTTCGGCGGAACGCTGTCGCCGCTGACTTCCGCGTTCGCTTGCGCGGCCAGTTGCGCGAGCGTGGCCGAGGCGAAGATGCCGTGCACGTCCACCGCCAGCCCGTCGCGGCGTAGCGCGTCGATCATGCGCACCGCCAGCAGGGAATGGCCGCCCAGCGCGAAGAAGTTGTCCTCGCGGCCGATGCGCTCCATGCCCAGCAACCGGGCCCAGACAGCGGCGATCTTCTCCTCCACCCCACCGCGCGGTGCCTCGTAGGCACGGCGCGACACCGCGCCGGTATCGGGCGCCGGCAGGGCCTTGCGGTCCACCTTGCCGTTGGCGTTGAGCGGCAGGGCCTCCAGCGGCATGTAGTGCGCTGGCACCATGTACTCCGGCAGGCGGCGCGCCAGCGCGTCACGCAACTCCGCCGGCGCGGGCCGTGCTCCCGGTTGCGCCAGCACGTAGGCGACCAGGCGCTGGTCGCCGGGGGCGTCCTCGCGCGCCAGCACCACCGCGTCACGCACGCCCGGGCAGGTGGCCAGCGCGGCCTCGATCTCGCCCAGTTCGATGCGAAAGCCGCGCACCTTCACCTGGTGGTCGATGCGTCCCAGGTAGTCGAGGTTGCCGTCGGGCAGGTACCGCGCCAGGTCCCCGGTACGGTACATGCGGCTGCCGGGCGCGCCGAAGGGATTGGGGATGAAGCGCTCGCTGGTCAGCTCCGGCCGGTTGACGTAGCCGCGCGCCAGGCCGATGCCGGCGATGTGGAGCTCGCCCGCCACGCCCGGAGGCACCGGGTTCAGGTGCCGGTCCAGCACGTGCAACTGCGTGTTGGCGATGGGCCAGCCGATGGGCACGCGGGCCAGCGGCGATCCAGGCCGGCAGGCCCAGAAGGTCACGTCCACCGAGGCCTCGGTGGGGCCGTAGAGATTGTGCAGCTCCACGCCCGGCAGCAGCCGGAAGAAGCGCTCCTGAAGCTCCCTGGGCAGGGCCTGGCCGCTGCAGACCACGCGGCGCAGGCTGGCGCAGGGCGCGGCGTGGGCCTGGCCCAGGAACACGTCCAGCATCGGCGGCACGAAATGCAGGGTGGTGATCGCCTCGCTCGCGATCACCTCGCGCAGATAGGCCGCGTCCTGGTGTCCGCCGGGCCGCGCCATCACCAGCCGCGCGCCGTACGACAGCGGCCAGAAGAACTCCCACACGGACACGTCGAAGCTGAACGGCGTCTTCTGCAGCACGCGGTCGTCGGCGCCGAGTCCGTAGGCCTCCTGCATCCATTGCAGGCGGTTGACGATGCCTGCGTGCGGGATGCCCACGCCCTTGGGCCGGCCCGTGGAGCCGGAGGTGTAGATGACGTAGGCCAGGTGCGGCGGGCCGGCGCTGGACGCTACCGGCGTGGCCGGTTCCTCCGCGATGCGCGGCCAGTCGGCATCCAGCAGGAGCCTGGGGATGGCGGTCCCGGGCAAGGCGTCGCGCAGGCTCGCCTGCGTCAGCACCAGCCTCGTGCCGCAATCCGCCAGCATGAAGGCCAGCCGCTCCGCCGGGTAGCCGGGGTCCAGTGGCACATAGGCGCCGCCGGCCTTGAGGATGCCGAGCAGTCCCACCACCATCTCGATGCCGCGCTCCACGCACAGCGCGACCCGGCTGTCCGGGCCGACGCCGTGCGCGCGCAGCACGCGGGCCAGTTGGTTGGCGCGCGCATCGAGCTGGGCATACGTCAGGTGGCTGTTCTCGAAGACGAGCGCCACGCGCTCGGGCGTGCGCCTCACCTGGTCCTCGAACAGCTGCGCCAGCGTGCCGGCTCGCGGAAGGTCGCGCGCGGTGGCGTTCCAATCGAACAGGATGCGGCGCCGCTGCGCCTCGCTCAGCAGCGGGATGTCCGCCAGCGGCCGGTCTGGTTCGGCCGCCGCCGCTTCGAGCAGCGCGCGATAGTGGCCGGCGAACTGGTCGATGGTGCCGGCCTCGAACAGGTCGCTGGCGTACTCGACCACGGCATCGAGGCCTGCCGCGGTTTCCATCAGGAACAGGGACAGGTCCAGCTTGGAGGCACGGGACGCGACAGCGCCGTCCTCCAGCCGGCTCAATCGCAGGCCCGGCAGCCGCAAGCCCTCCTCGGGGTAGTTCTGCAGCGCGAACTGCACCTGGAAGAGGGGAGGGCGGGAGAGGTCTCGCGCGGGGTTGAGCTGCTCGACGAGCTTCTCGAAGGGCAGGTCCTGGTGCGCGTAGGCCTGCAGGGCCGTCTCCTTGGCCCGGGTCAGCAGCTGGCGCAACGACGGGTCTCCGGACACGTCGGTGCGCAGCACCAGCATGTTGACGAAGAAGCCGATGAGGCCTTCGGTGCGCCGGTCCGTGCGGCCTGCCACGGGGGTACCGAGGACGATGTCCTCCTGGCCGCTCCAGCGGGAGAGCAGATGCTGGAAGCCGGCCAGCAGCACCATGAACAGCGTGGCGTCCTGCGCGCGCGCCAGCGTCTG
>NZ_JBKGHJ010000020.1:0-37742 GCF_046520365.1 Corallococcus sp. 4LFB | reverse complement strand
GGCGGGCCGCGCGGCGGTGGCGCGCGGGGCAGCGCGGGCGGCGGACGCTTGAGCAGGTCGTAGCGCTCGCGCTGGAAGGGTAGGCGGGCAGGGGGATGCGGCGGCGCGCCTCACCCTTGTAGACGCGGCCGGCGGTCGTCTTCGCGCCCGCGAGCCACAGCTTCGCGAACGCGTCCGTGGCGTGCGTGAGCGCGTCCTGCTGGGCGTCGCGCGGCGCGGGCAGCGTCGTGAGGATGGCCGGGAACGTGCCCTCCTTCGCGTTGCGGCGCACCAGGGTGGCCAGCGCGTTGCCGGGACCGACCTCCAGGAAGACGTGCTCGGGGTCGCTCAACAGCAGCGTCGCCGAGTCCTGGAAGCGCACGGCGTCGCGCAGGTGGCGGGCCCAGTACGCCGGGCTCACCGCGTCCTCGGGCGTCACCCGGGCGCCGGTGACGTTGGACAGGTAGAGGTCCTTCGGCTCCTTGCGCGCGACCTTCGCCACCGCCTGGCGGAACTCCTCGACGATGGGGTCCATCATCGTGGAGTGGAACGCGTGCGACGTGTGCAGCCGCGACGCCTCCACCTTCTGGGCCTCCAGCTTCGCCTGGAGCGCGTCCACCGCGTCGGTGGGGCCGGCCACGACGGTGAAGCCCGGCGCGTTGACGGCGGCCACGGAGAGGCGCGCGTCCATCAGCGGCGCCAGCGCCTCCGGCGTCAGGCGCACGGACAGCATGGCGCCCGCGGGCAGGGACTGCATCAACCGGCCGCGCGTGGCCACCAGCGCCAGCGCGTCGTCCAGCGAGAACACGCCCGACAGGCACGCGGCCACGTACTCACCGATGCTGTGGCCCACCATCGCGTGCGGCGTCACGCCCCACGACTCCCAGAGCTTCGCCAGCGCGTACTCGATGACGAACAGCGCCGGCTGCGTGAGGCCGGTCTGCTTGAGGCGCTCCGACGCCAGCTCCTTCGACTCCGCGGCCGGGTACAGCACCGTGCGCAGGTCCAGGCCCAGGTGCGGCTTGAGCTTCTCCGCGCAGGTGTCCACCGTGGCGCGGAAGGAGGCCTCCGTCTCGTACAGCTCGCGGCCCATGTCCACATACTGCGAGCCCTGCCCGGAGAACATGAACATCACGGGACGGCCGCTGTTCTCCGCGGTGCCGCTGAACACGCGGCCCGGCGTGCGCTCCGTCAGCGCGGAGGCCAGCTCCGCCGTGGTGCGCGCCACCACCGCGCGGCGCTTGCCGAAGCGCTTGCGCCCCAGCTGGAGCGTGTACGCCACGTCCGCCAGGTCCGCGTCCGGGTTCTCGCGCAGGTGCGCGGCCAGCCGGTCCGTGGCGACCTCCAGCGACTTCTCCGTGCGCGCCGACAGCAGCACCACCTGCGCGGGCAGGCGGGCCTTGTCGGTGGCGGGCAGCTCCGGCGCCTCCTCCAGGATGGCGTGCGCGTTGGTGCCGCCCATGCCCAGCGACGTGACGCCCGCGCGGCGCGGCGTCCCGCCTCGCGGGAAGTCGCGCAGCTCCGTGTTCACGTAGAACGGGCTGTTGGGGAAGTCGCACGCGGGGTTGGGCGTCTTGAAGTTGAGGCTGGGGGGAATCACCTTGTGGTGCAGCGTGAGGGCCGCCTTGATGAAGCCCACCGCGCCCGCCGCCGAGTCCAGGTGACCGATGTTGCTCTTCACCGAGCCCAGCGCGCAGAAGTTCTTCTTGTCCGTGCCCTGGCGGAAGGCCTGCGTGAGCGCCGCGACTTCAATCGGATCACCGACCTTGGTCGCCGTGCCGTGGGCCTCCACGTAGCCGATGGAGTCCGGATCCACGCCCGCCACCGCCTGCGCCAGCGCGATGACCTCCGCCTGCCCCGCGACGGCCGGGGCCATGTAGCTGACCTTCTGCGAGCCGTCGTTGTTCACCGCCGAGCCGCGCACCACCGCGTAGACGGTGTCGCCGTCCTTGAGCGCGTCCGACAGGCGCTTGAGCGCGACCACCGCCGCGCCGTGGCCGGCGACGAAGCCCGCGGCCTCCGCGTCGAAGGTGTGGCAGTGGCCGTCCGGCGCCGTGGTGCCACCCTCGTGGTACAGGTAGCCCGCCTTCTCCGGGAAGTGGATGGACACGCCGCCGGCCAGCGCCATGTCGCACTCGAACGACAGGAGGCTCTGGCAGGCGTAGTGGATGCAGGTGAGCGACGTGGAGGACGAGGACTGGACCGTGACGGCCGGGCCCTTCAGGTCCATCCGGTACGCCACCTCCGTCGTGAGGCTGTCCTTGTCGTTGCCGATGGACGCCTGGAGGCTCTCCACCGACGCGACGTGCGCCAGGTGCGAGTACAGGTTGGAGAGCAGGTACGTGTTCATGCTCATGCCGCCGAACACGCCCACGCGGCCGGGCTGGCGCTCCGGGCTGTAGCCGGCGCTCTCCATCGCCTCCCACGCGCACTCCAGGAAGACGCGGTGCTGCGGATCCATCAGCGCCGCCTCGCGGGGGTTCATCCCGAAGAAGGCCGCGTCGAACTGATCCGTGTCGCCCAGCGTGCCGCGGGCCTTCACGTAGTTGGGCGCGCGGACCATGGCGGGGTCGGCGCCCTCCGCGATGAGCTCCTCGTCGGTGAAGAACGTGATGCTCTCCACGCCGCCGGTGAGGTTCTTCCAGAACTCGGAGATGGTCTTCGCGCCGGGAAGGCGGCCGCCCAGGCCGATGACCGCGATGCCATCCACTTCGGGGGTGTCAGTGCTCATGGAGCCGTCCTTCGAAACCTGGGGGGGTGCCTGAAAGTCGTTCGTTACTTGCCGCGGCCGCGCGCCTGCTGACGCCGCGCCTGGGCGGCTCGGCGGCGCTCCGCCTCGTCCTTGATCTTCTGGGAGGCCGCGCCGGAGTCCTCGCCCTTGTTCGCGAGGTGCTGGGCCAGCGCGCTCACCGTGGTGAACTTGAACATGTCCACCAGGGCCAGCTCCGCGCCCAGCTCCTCCCGCAGCCGCCGGTGCGCCTGCGCGATGAGCAGCGAGTTGCCGCCCAGCTCGAAGAAGTTGTCGTTGAGGCCAACGCGCTCCACCTTGAGCACCGCCGCCCAGATGGCCGCCACGCTGCGCTCCACCGCGCTCTGCGGCTGGGCGTAGGCGACGCCGGAGGCGAGGCGGGCTCCTTCCGGCGCGGGCAGCGCCTTCGCGTCCACCTTGCCGTTGGGCGACAGGGGCAGCGCGGACAGCGGCACGTACGCGGACGGCAGCATGTACGGCGGCAGCGCCTCCGCGAGGAAGGTGTTCAGGTCGGAGTGCGTGGGCGCGGGCTCGCCCAGCACCACGTACGCCACCAGCCGCTTGTCCCCGGGCGAGTCCTCGCGCGCCATCAGGAACGCTTCCTTCACGGCGGGGTGGCGGCGCACGGCGGCCTCCACCTCCCCCAGCTCGATGCGGAAGCCGCGGATCTTCACCTGATCATCCGCGCGGGACAGGAAGGTGAGCACGCCGTCCGGCAGCCAGCGCGCGCGGTCGCCCGTGCGGTACAGGCGCTCGCCGGCATGGAACGGATCCGCGATGAAGCGCTCGGCGGTCAGCTCCGGCCGCTTCCAGTACCCGCGCGCCACGCCCAGGCCGCCCACGTACAGCTCACCGGCGACGCCCACGGGCAAGAGGTTGCGCTCCGCGTCCAGCACGTACACGTCCGTGTTGATGACGGGCCGGCCGATGGGCACCCACGCGTGGCCCTGCAGGTCCTCCACCGCCATGCGGTGGTAGGTGGAGCACACGGTCGTCTCCGTGAGGCCGTAGCCGTTCACCACCGGCGTGGTGGCGAGCAGCTTCTCCACGTCGCTGGCCACCAGCGCCTCGCCGCCGGAGAGCACCAGCTTGAGCGGCGGCAGCTGCTCCAGGCGCGCGTTGAGCCCGGCGATGACCGCGGGCACCGTGCTCACGATGCTGACGGTGTGGCGGGTGATGAGCTGGAAGAGCTTCTCCTGGTCGAGGATCTCCTCCTCGGTGGGCAGCACCAGCGCGCCGCCCGTGCACAGCAGCGGCAGGATTTCGCCCACGAAGCTGGCGGAGGCCACCGACGTGAGCGGCAGCATCCGGTCCGTCGCCGTAGGTGCGTAGGACTCCACGAACGAGCGGACGAGGTTGGCCAGACCGCCGTGCTCCAGCATCACGCCCTTGGGCTGGCCGGTGGAGCCGGAGGTGTAGACGAGGCACGCCAGGTCCCCGGCCGCCACCGTCGCCGCGGGCGCGGAGGACAGCGCGCCGTCCAGCGGCTGATCCACGAACAGCGTGCGCGCGGTGGTGCCGGCGGCAGCGTGCGCTGGAGCCAGGACTGGGTGAGCAGCACCGGCGCTGCGTGTCGCCCAGGATGAAGGCCACGCGCTCGGACGGGTAGGCCGGGTCGATGGGCACGTACGCCGCGCCCGCCGCCATCACGGCCAGCACCGACACCAGCGTCTCCACCGAGCGCTCCAGGCAGATGCCTACGATGTCGCCCGGCTTCACGCCCGCGCCGCGCAGCCACGCGGCCAGCTGTCCCGCGCGAGCGTCCAGCTCCCGGTAGGTGAGCTGCGCGTCCTTGAAGAGGACCGCGACGTGGTCGGGCGTGCGAGCCACCTGCGCCGCGAAGAGGGCGGGCAGCATGTCCGCCTGCGTGAGCGGCACGCGCGGACCCTTCCAGGTCTCCAGCAGCTGCCGCTGTTCGGCCTGCGTGAGCAGCGGCAGGCCCGCGAGCGCGCGGCCCGGCTGGGCGGCGATGCCGGACAGCAGCGTGGCCAGGTGCCCGGCCATGCGCTCGATGGTGCCGGCCTCGAAGAGGTCGGTGTTGTACTCGAAGGAGGCCACCAGCTCGCCGTCGGCCTCGCCCATGGTGAGGGTGAGGTCGAACTGCGCGCCGCCGTGCGACAGCACCAGCGACTCGATGGGCAGGCCCGCCACGGTGGACTTCGCGCCCGGGATGTCCAGGGCGAAGGGCGTCAGGCCGCGCTCGTCCAGCTTGGAGGCGCGCTGGTAGACGAACATCACCTGGAACAGCGGCGAGCGGCTCTGGTCACGCACCGGCTGGAGCCGGTCCACCAGCGCGCTGAACGGGTAGTCCTGGTGCTCCAGCGCGCCCAGCATCGTCTGGCGCGTCTGGGCCAGGTAGTCCGTGAAGGACAGGGTGGGGGAGGGCCGCGTGCGCACCACCAGCGGGTTGACGAAGTAGCCCGTGATGCCCGCCAGCTCCGCGCGGCCGCGGCCCGCGCTCACCACGCCCAGCGTGAAGTCCTGCTGGCCGGTGTAGCGGTGCAGCAGCACCTGGAACGCCGTCTGGAGCACCATGTTCGGCGTGGCGCCGTGCTCGCGCGCCAGCGTCTTCACCGCGTTCGCGACGGTCGCGTCCAGCCGGGTGGTGTGGACGTGGCCGTTGAAGGTCTGCGCCGGGGGACGCGGGTGGTCCGTGGGCAGGTCCAGCACCGGCAGCGTGCCGGACAGCTGCTCACGCCAGTACTTCTCCAGCGCCTGGCCGCGAGCCCCGCGAGCATCTCCGCCTGCCAGCGCGCGTAGTCCGCGTAGGTGCGCGCGGGCTGCGCCAGCGAGGGCCGCTTGCCCAGCTTGAGCGCCGGGTAGAGCGCGTCCAGCTCCTCCGCCATCACCGCCAGCGACCAGAAGTCGGTGACGATGTGGTGCATCGCGATGAGCAGCGCGTGGTCCTCGGAGGACCGCGACACCAGCCGCACGCGCAGGAGCGGCCCCTTCTCCAGGTCGAACGGGCGGCGGGCCTCGGCGGACAGGGCTTCCGCCACCTGCGCGTCGCTCCAGCCCTTCGCGTCCGTGGTGGTGAAGTCCAGCGGCAGCTCCGCGTGCACGCGCTGCACGGGGCCCGTGGCCGCCATGACGAACGTGGTGCGCAGGGCAGGGTGGCGGGCGACCAGCGCCTCGAAGGCGCCCTTCAGCGCGTTGGCGTCCAGCCCCGCGCGCACGCGAACGGCGACGGGCACGTGGTAGGCCGCGCTGTCCGGCGCGAGCTGGTGCATGAACCACAGCGCCTGCTGACCCCCGGACAGGGGCGCGTCGCCCGTGGCGGACGAGGCGGCCACCGCATTCGAGGCCTGCTGGGACGGAGGCGCCGACATCAGCGTCACGACGGTTTCCGCCAGCTTCGACAGCGACACGCCCTGGAGCACGTCGGACAGCGGCAGGTCGATGCCCAGGCCCGCGTCCACGGCGCTCTTGAAGTCCACCGCCATCAGCGAGTCCACGCCGTAGGCGTGCAGCGGCTTGTTCGCGTCCACCTGCGCGGTGGGCAGCCGCAGCACCTGCGCGGCCTGCTCCTGGAGGAACACCGCCACCATGGCCCGGCGCGCGGTCGTGTCCGTCACCACCGCCAGCATCTTCAGCAGCATGCTGGTGTCCGGGCCACGGGCGCGGCGGCCGTCTCGGAGGAGGCGGCCGGAGCCTTCACGGCCTCGGGCGCCTGCACCGGCGCGGCGGCGAGGACGCTCTTGTGCAGCGCCTCCAGCGTGTCCGCGACGTACTCCGCGCGGGTGGCGAAGCGCTGGATCTTCCCGCTGGACGTCTTCGGGATGGCGCCCGGCCCCAGCAGCACCACGCCCTGGGCCTGCAGGTCGTGCCCGGCCGCGACGGCCTGCCGGATGCCCTGCGCCAGCGCGTCCAGGTCCACGCCGTCGCGCTCCACCGCGCGGCGGTCCACCTCCGTCACGACGATGAGGCGCTCCTCGTCGTCCTGCTCGATGGAGAACGCCGCCGTGCAGCCGGGGCGGATGGCGGGGTGGCTGGACTCCACCGTGCGCTCGATGTCCTGCGGGTAGTGGTTGCGCCCGCGGATGATGATCAGGTCCTTCAGGCGGCCCGTCACGAACAGCTCGCCGTCCGAGAGGAAGCCCAGGTCGCCCGTGCGCAGGAACGGCGTCGGGTCGCCCGTGCCCGCGAGCGGCTGCTGGAACGTGGTCCGCGTCTGCTCGTCGCGGCCCCAGTAGCCCTGCGCGATGCTGGGCCCGGCGACGCGGATCTCTCCCACCTGGCCCGCCGGCAGCGGCGCGCCCGTCTCCGGATGCGCGATGACCAGCCGCTGGTCCGTGAGGTTGCGGCCGGAGCCCACCAGCGTCTGGGCGCCGGGGCTCGCCGCCTCCTTCGCCACCACGCGGTTGTCCTTCAGCGCGCCCCCGTCCACGGTGCGCTGCACCGGCAGCTCGCGCTTGTCACCGCCGGAGGCGATGAGCGTGCCCTCCGCGAGGCCGTAGCAGGGATAGATGGCCTCCGAGCGGAAGCCCTGCGGACCGAACGCCTCCGCGAAGCGCCGGAGCGTGTCCGGCATGATGGGCTCCGCGCCGTTGAAGGCCAGGTCCCACTGGCTCAGGTCCAGCTTCGCGCGCTCCTCCGGCGTGGACTTGCGCACGCACAGGTCGAACGCGAAGTTGGGCCCGCCGCTCGTGGTGGCCTTGTAGCGGGAGATGGCCTCCAGCCAGCGCATGGGGCGCTTGAGGAAGTCCACCGGCGAGAACAGCGTCACCGGGAAGCCGCCGTACAGGGGCTGCAGGATGCCGCCGATGAGGCCCATGTCGTGGTACGGCGGCAGCCAGATGACGCCCTGGCTCCGCGTGGAGTGCCCGAAGCACGAGTGGATCAGCTTCGAGTTGTGCAGCAGGTTGCCGTGCGTCAGCACCACGCCCTTGGGCGACGACGTGGAGCCGGACGTGTACTGGAGGAACACCCGCGTGTCCGTGGCCACGCCGGGGTCCTTCCAGCCTTCAGCCACCTCCGCGTCCAGCGTGTCCGTGGCGATCCAGTGCAGCTCCCGCAGCTCCGGCGCCTGCTCGAAGAGCATCTCCCCCATGCCGTAGATGAAGTCGGTGGTGAGGGCGATGGTGGCCTGCGCGTCCTGGCTGATGGCCAGCAGGCGCGGCAGCGTGCGCGCCAGACGCATGGGGTCGGGCGGATAGATGGGGACCGCGATGACGCCCGCGTACAGACAGCCGAAGAACCCGGCGATGTAGTCCAGCCCGGGCGGATACAGCAGCAGCGCCCGCTGCCCCTGGGCCCCGCGCGCCTGGAGCGCCGCCGCGATGGCGCGCGCCTTCTGGTCCAGCTCCGCGTACGTCAGGTGCGCTTCGTCCGTCTCCCCGTCCAGCAGGAACGTAAAGCCGCGACGATCGCCCTGGGTGCTTGCGCGGACGCGCAGCAATTCAACCAGGGTGGAAAACGCAAAGTCGGAGGCCGGGGAAGAACCGGACGGGGTTCCAGTGGGCATGGACGCGACTCCTGGGAGGCGGGGGTGTTCCGTGCACGGGGGGCACGGAGACGCGGATTCAGGGGCCGGGGGGAAGCTGTCGCCCGGCGAGACAGGGTTTCAAGAGGTCAGTCGCAAGCAGCACCCGCCGTGAAGGCGCGTTGTCTGGCGCATGTATCGTCTGGCGCGCGCGCGAGCAATCCCCCCCACCCCCCTTGAAGCCGCACCGGACCTCGGGCACGGCGGAGGGCTCGTGAATCAGGAGCGGGGCAGGGGGCGAATTTCATGGTGACGGAATTCGGTGAACGTCGGGGCCGCGAGTCACTTCATTCATCGCGCGAACAGAGGCACATTCAAACGACCCCCAAGGTCGGAAACCCGGGGACCTCCCCCGTTCACGGGATACTGCGTGTGATGCCCGTGTAAACGTGACACATCGGATCATGTGACGGGAACACGCGGAGTGTATGGGTCCGCCCCCCGACCGGCCTCTGCGCTACGGCGAAGTCGCGTGGCTATTGCTTGCAGCTATGGATTGTCAGTGAAAATTGGATTCCTTGGATTCTTTCGGGGAGTGTTTCCGGAGGATACGGGGCAGGTCCGACACGGCCCTGCGCGGTTGTGTCGCGGGGGCCCGTGGCGCGCGTGGTAGAGGCGGCTTTGGAGCGTGAGGCATGCCGAGGCCCGTTCGTGACGTGACGCGGTAACACCTGCCACACCGGACAGGGCACCCAGGACGCTCCGGGACGCATCGCGCTGCCGTGAGGGGCCGCCCGCGGGCGCTGCGACAAATGACCGCAGCGGCCGCTTCCGGGGAGGCTGCTATCCGGGATGTTCCTTCCTTCCTGGAGTCACCTGATGAAGCTTCCCCTGGGGCCGTTGTGCGTCGTCGCGGGTTCGCTGCTGTCCTCCACGGCCTTCGCGCACGCGGCGGTGGCGGGGGCCACGCCTCCCTATGCCGGCGCGACCTTCGAGGCGGACTTCACGGTGAGCCACGGCTGTGACGGCGCGGACACGTACAAGCTGCGGGTCCGGATTCCGGAGGGCGTGACGGGCGTGCGCCCGGTGGACTCCGTCTTCGGCAAGGCCGAGGTGGAGAAGGACGCCTCCGGCAACGTGACGGCGGTGACGTGGACCCGGCCCACGGACGAGGTGAAGGCGGCGGACACGCACTTCTTCCACCTGGGGCTGCGGATGAAGCTGCCCGCGAAGCCGTTCACCCCGGTGTTCTTCCCCACGACGCAGACGTGCCGCACGCCGGCGGGCGTGGAGTCGGTGGTGGAGTGGTCGAGCACGGCCGGGGGCGAGCACGGCCACGGCGGTGACGCGGGCACGGAGCCCACGGAGAACCCGGCCCCGTCGCTGTACCTGCTGCCCTCGCGGCTGCCGGGTTGGAACCAGTACACGGTGGAGGAGCACGTGCACGACCTGACCGTGTTCAAGGACGCGCTCATCGTCTGGTCCGGCGCGCAGGCGTACAGCTTCAACCCCGTCACGCAGGCGCTCATCGAGAAGGAGCCGGGCGTCACCGCGCTCACGCAGATCCACCCGGGCACGGTCATCTGGGTGAAGTACTAACGTGGCACGGGAGACAGCGACCATGCGCCACTGGCTCATCGTGTTGTGCGTCGGCGTCCTCGCCGGTTGTTCGGACAAGCCCGTCGCGCCGCCGCCTTCGGGGCAGACCGACGCGGGCACCATCGTGGAGGACGCGGGCACGTCCCCGTCCGGTGTGGAGCGGCCCGGGGCGCTGGAGCGTCCTCCGCTGGAGCGCTTGCCGGACGACCTCAAGCCGCCGTCGCGGTAGCGCGGGCTTCAGCGGGAGTGGCGTTCCGCGACGCGGTAGAGCTGGGTGAGGGAGTGGTCCAGCAGTGACTGGGTGGACCGCATGTAGCGGTGGGCGCGGGCGAAGGGCAGCCACACGCGCTCACCGACGCGGACCTGGGCTTCCATCCACTGTTTGCGCGGAAGCCACTGTCCGCCCAGGTGCTTGACCAGCACCTCGCCCAGGTAGGCGCCGACGGCGGGGACCGCGACGGCGTCGATGTTGTGCCGCTCGAAGGTGTCCGGGAAGGTCTCCTTCCAGAAGTGGAAGTCGATGTCCGTGAGCGACTCGGGGGACAGCTTGAAGACGGAGGGCACTGGCGTGTGGAGCAGCGCCACGAGGCGCTCCGCGAAGTACGCGTATTGATCAAGGGCGGCTTTGGGGTCTGCCACGTCCGGGGGGAGGGCGGCGTCCAGCGGAAGCCATTCCTCCGGCTCTGGAGGGACGTAGGCGTTGAGCTCGGCGATGCGCCGCTGACGCTGGCCCAGGGTGGCGTATTCGGGCAGGCGCGAGAGCAGCGCGGCGATATCCGGCGCGAAGCGGGGTTCGACGGGAGCGAGGGTGGCGCTTCGTTCGCGGAGGGTGGCCATCACGGTGTCGAAGTCCAGGTCCGGCCGGAGGTGGACCCAGGCGCGAGCCTGGGCGGCCCGGGCGGCTTCGCTGGCGAAGTCCGCGGCGGTGGGCCAGGTGACGAGGAGGACGGAACCGTCGGGGAGTTCTTCGACACGGTGGGCGGGCGTGGAGCGCATGCGCTCGCGACCGACGGTCTCCACGAGCTTCGCGCCGAAGACGTTGAGCCAGCAGACTTCGTAGAGCTTGTCGAAGCCGTCCCGGTAGTACGTTTCCCGGTCACGGCCGAAGAGAGGGTCGCCCGCCAACTCCATGTCCGCCGAACTGTGGGCCGAGGCGTGGGTGACTGGGTAGTGGATGGCCCAGGCACGGACCATCTCCACGAGCTTCTTGCAACTCGACTCCTGCGCGAAGAGGTCGAGCGGCTTCACCGTGAGAGAAAAGTCCAGGCTCGGTCGTAGCGGCGGAAATCGAAGGTGGAGTGACGTGTCCAGGTCGGGCCCTGTTGTGCGGTAGAGCCCCACGGAGGTTGTTCTTTCCTGGCGCCGTTCGGCCAACCCCTTGGCGACTGCCTCACGTGTGTATTTTCGGCGTCGCACGCCCTTGACGATGTCTGGCATCCACTCCCCAGCACCTGTTTCAAGTGCTTCGAGAAACGGCGTGAGTTCCCGTTCAAGGACTCCGGGGGTGTTACAGGCTCCATCAAACGAGAGGTTCAGATAGTCGCCCGCCATGAGCCCTGGGTTCTCTTTCGCGGTCATTGGAACTGGATCTCCACACCCGAGATTTCGTCCTGGACGCGCCTTCTGTTTCTATCCAGGACGATCGTGTCCAACGGTTTCAGGCTGCCCCCCTCGTAGACGAGGCGCACCCTGCGGATGCGTGCCGGTCCTTCCAGCCCAGGTCTGCGGACGTTCACGGTCTCGCCGTAATACCGAAGCGCCGCACGCGCGTCCGCTCCCATTTGGGCCTCCAATGCCCCCTCGTTGAGCTGACGGAGATTTCGGCTCTTGAAGCTGAAGGTCTCCATGCGTGGCGGCTGTCCCGATGGCGGCCTCGTCTCGATGACCAGCACGTCCGCGAAGCGCAGGTCCGCCTTCGTCATGCCCACGTGCGTTTCGATGCGGGGCTCCTCGAAGTCCCGGAGCCACTGACGCTGCGCCCGGGGCAGTGCCGCGTCCGCCCGGAGCCGGGCGATCATGGCCCGTTCGAACATCAAACCGCGGATGAACAGGCCGCGCAGGTCCAGGTAGCCTTCCCACTTCAGGGGACCCTTCGCGGGCGTGCCTTGCTCCAGCTCCGCGAGCCGTGCCTCCCGGTAGCTCACGTACTCGGTCCAGAGCGGGTGCCCTTCGGCTCCCGGCGGCGCATCCCGCTCCGGTGGATGCTCCTTCAGGAAGGACACCTCGCGGGACAGGCGGGGACCCGTGGCTTCCCACTCCACCTGGGCGAGCCGCGCCTCCAGGACCTCCGGTGGCACGCCCGTGAAGTCCTTCGAGAGCGCGGCGGCATCTCCACTTCGCCCAAGACCCTTCTGTGCGGCACCCGGGCGTTCGCGGCTTGCCTCCGCCAGCAGGGCCTGCGCCTTCGCCGCGTTGCCCCGGGCTTCGTACAGCGCGAGTGCTCCCGCTTCTCCCCACTCGGCCGCGAGGAGCGCACCTTCCCGGCTTGCCCGGAGCTGGCGCAGCAGCTCCCGCGTGGCGTTCACGCCGAGCTGCTCTTCAAGGCGCTCCACCGCCGCCTTGAGCGCGTCCACGTCGAAGGTGGGCCGGCCTTCTCGCAGGGCCCGTGCGCCCTTGCCTCCCGCGTACAGCGCCACCATGAGCGCGGCGGGTGCCAGCTCTCGCGTGGCCTGTTCATACCGGCCATCTGCCAGGGACGCCGCGCCCTGCGCCGTTCCGGCGAGCAGATGGAAGAAGCCCATCGGGACACCGAACGTCAGGTGGTCGAAGCCTCCCAGCACCACGTTGCCCGGTGAGAAGTGCCCCGCCATCAGGGCCCGCTCCACCGCGTCGAGCGCGTCCTGGTACGGCGGAGGCAGTTGGGCCCGCTTCTTCGTGAGGTCCACGTAGCGGGCCCCGGCGCTCACCTCCGTGCTGGAGAGCGCGTCCCGCCCCGCGCGGCCCAGCCCCCGCAGGACGTCTCCGGCCCGCTCCTCCCGCTCCGCAGAGGCCGTGACCCTCAAGCCCCTGCGCAGCAACTCCTCGCGCACGGCGGGCATGCCGCCCAGTGTCTCCCCGAGCTGCTTGTCGCGGGCCAGGCGCTGGAGAAGCTCGCGCAGCTCGTCATCGAAGGTGGTGTGCAGGAGGAAGAGGGCGAACACCTCCGCGCGCGGAGGGCCGTACTGCTCGACCGCGCTGACGAGGAAGGCCGCGCGCTTGCCCTGGAGGATGCCGGAGGCCTTCGCGTCCAGCGGGCCCAGCGCTCCCAACCGGACGGCATCCCAATCATCGAGGGATTCCACCAGCCGGGGCATGTCCACCCCTCGCTGCATGGCCACGAAGGCCGCGGGCGAGGCGCAGGACAGGAAGGGCGCGAGGCGCTCTTCGCTGCGGTCCAGCTCGGGCCAACCCGGCGGCAGGACCCTGCCACCGCAGCCCCGTCCCCTGTCCGCCCGGCGCCCCGCGGGGGGCTTCCGGGGAGCTCCACCCCACGGACTCCATGCGGAGCGCGCCGTCGGGGTGCCTCGGCGCCAGGTGCCCCCGTGGGACGGAGACGCAGCACAGCCCGTGAGGAGCAGGGCCAGGCAGGTCAGCACCGCCCACCGCTGCACGAGGAATCGCCATGGCTGGATCACAGCCGATGACGATACCGGCTCACGGCGCGGCGGCGGGATCCGCGAAGCGCGGGTCGGTCAGGAACGCGGTGTCCGTGAGCGACTCCAGGAACGCGATGACGTCCGCCTTCTCGTCGGGCGTCAGCTCGAAGCCGCGCACGAAGGGGCTCTGCAGGGGACTGGCCTGTCCTCCGTTCGCCGCCCTCGCGCGGCCTCCCGCCGCGTAGTGGTCCAGCACGTCGGAGAGCGTCGCCACGCTGCCGTCGTGCATGTACGGCGCGGTGACGGCCACGTTGCGCAGGGACGGCGCGCGGAAGCGCCCCATGTCCTCCGGACGGCCGGTCAGCTCGATGACGCCTGTGTCCCCGGCCGGGTACGCACCCTGGCCGTCCTCGTTGTAGAGGCCCGTGTTGTGGAAGGGGAGGACGGGCTCTGGCGTCGCCTCGTGCGCCGTGGCGTCCTGGAAGTTGAAGCCGGAGTGGCAGTGGTCGCACTCCAGGCGCTCGGAGAGGAACAGCTGCAGACCCCGCTTCGCCGCCGGGCTCAGCGCGTCCACGTCCTTGCCGTAGAGGTAGCGGTCATATGGCGACGTGCCGGAGATGATCGACCGCTCGAACGCGGACAGCGCCCGCGTCAGCGTGGCCAGCGACACGGGCGTGGCTTCACCGGGGAACGCCTCCTGGAAGCGCCCCACCAGGTCCGGATCCGCGCGCAGCCTTTCGAGCAGCACCTCCTGCTGATCCGCGAACCCCAGCTCCACTGGCTCCGTGCCGAACAGGGGCGTCAGCACCTGGGACTCCAGCGTGGTGATCGCCGGGTTCGCCCAGGTGAGGCTCGTGGCGTACGCCACGTTGGCCAGCCCCTGCCCGTTGCGGCGGTGCGACTGGCCGGTGCTGCCCACCGCGTGCACGCGCCCGTCCGTGAAGGCCCGGGCCTGCTCGTGGCAGGTGCCGCAGGACTGCATGCCGTTGAGCGACAGGCGCTTGTCGTAGAAGAGGCTCCGGCCCAGCTGGACCTTCGCCTCCGACATCGGGTTGTCCTCGGGCACGCGCGGCGTGGGAAAGCCCGCGGGCAGCTTCCAGTCATACGGCGCGGGTTCCTCACCGGGCGTGCCGGGATCCGAGCAGCCCACGGCCAACAGCGCCGCCGTCGCCAGCAACCTCCATGTCTTCACTTGTCGTCGTGACACGGCGGCGGTGCTCCTATTCAGCGCGGATGAAGGACTGCTCCGCGGGGTTCGCGCTCTGGTCGCTGAAGGCGAGCCCCAGCCGCTGGAAGATGGGCGCGCAGTCCACGTCCGTGGGCGAGGACATGCACCCCACCGCTGTGTTGGGGCCGCTGAGGTTCTGGTCCAGGTTGGAGCCCGCGAAGAGCGCGCCCACGTCCATCACCACCTTGTTCTTCGTGACGTCGAAGCCGTCCAGGGCCAGCTCCGGACGGTTGTCGTTCGCGCATCCCGCGGTGCCCTGCGTCTGGCCCTCGGGCGGGGGCGCGCAGTGGGTGCTGCCCAGGTGCATGACGTGCTCGGGCAGGCCCGGCGTGTGGCCGTCGACGCGGAGGAAGATGTAGCCGGAGCGCCAGCTCCAGAAGAGGCCGGTGTCCCCCAGCGGCGCCGCCGCGGTGCTGACGTCGCCGTGGTTGCGCTCCTCCGGCACGCCCAGCTTGAAGCGCAGGCCCGTGTAGTCACCCTGGGGCGCCGTGCCCTTGATGGACGCGTTCATGCCCTCCGTGCCCTGCGTGCACAGCCCGTCCTTGTTCGCGAAGTCCAGCAGCACCACGCCCTCGCTCTGCCACGAGCCGTCCTCGGTCAGCGTCACGGGGACCTCCTGCCCGGCCCGCGTCACCAGCCGCACGTCGTGCACGTACACGCGGAAGTCCATGGGCTCGTAGGTCGTCCCCGTCGTCCCGACGTTCGCGTACGTCTTCCCGCACGTGAACGCCTCGGCGCCCACGCGCGCGACGACGGGGACGTTCACTGTCAGGACCTCAGGGGGTTGGGGTTCGTCATCGCCACAGCCGAGCGCGCCCACGAGGGCCAGCGGGAGGAGGAGGCGGGAGCGGAGCATGGTGGTCATGGGCATCATCCTTGGAAGGTGCCCCTGTCTAACGCACTGGGAGCGCGGTCTTGCCGTGGCATGTTGCCGCACCCGCTTCCCGCCTCACGCCACCTCGCGCGCTTCGTCCGGAACCGGGAGCCCGGCCGCGCGCGCCTTGCGCTGCTGGATGGCGAGGAAGAGGGCCTCGTGCGTGGCGGGCGAGGGCAGCCCCACGTCACCGCCCGGGCTTCCGAAGGCGGCCACCGCGTCGCGCAGCGCCTCCCGCACGGACAGGGCCAGCATCAGGGGCGGCTCGCCCACGGCCTTGCTGCCGTGGATGACGCCCTTCTGTTCCGCCCGCTCCACGAAGGCCACGCGCAGGTCGATGGGCGCGTCGCTGAAGGCGGGCACCGCGTAGGTGCTGGCGGAGTGCGTGAGCAGCCGCCCGTTCGCGTCCCACTTCAGCTCCTCGCCCGTGAGCCACCCCAGGCCCTGCACGAAGCCGCCCTCCACCTGGCCCCGGTCCACGCCGGGGTTGAGCGAGTCGCCCACGTCCTCCAGCAGGTCCGCGCGCAGCACGCGCTTCATGCCCGTGTCGCCGTCCACCTCCACCTCGCTCACCGCCGCGCCGTAGGCGAAGTAGAGGAACGGCTTGCCCCGGCCCAGGGCCCGGTCGTAGCCGATGCCCGGCGTGCGGTAGTAGCCGGTGACGGACAGGCCCACGCGGTCGCGGTAGGCCTCCTCCACCACGGCCTCGAAGGGCAGCCCCTGGTCCGGCCGCGCGGCCGCCGCGATGCGCCCGTCCTCGAACACCAGCGCGTCCGGAGACACCGCCTGTCCGTGCAACTGCACCAGCATCCGCGCGGCCACCGGGGCCAGCCGCTCGCGCACCTGGATGCACGCCTCGCGCACCGCCGCGCCGTTGAGGTCCGAGCCGCTGGAGGCCGCCGTCGCGGACGTGTTGGGCACCTTGTCCGTCGCCGTCTGCGCCACGCGCACCCTCTCCGCGGGCAGGCCCAGCTCGCGCATGGCCACGCCTTGAATCTTGGTGTGCAGGCCCTGGCCCATCTCCGTGCCGCCGTGCGACAGCAGCACGGAGCCGTCGCGGTACACGTGCACCAGCGCGCCCGCCTGGTTGAGGAAGGTGGCGGTGAAGGAGATGCCGAACTTCATCGGCGTGATGGCGAGGCCCCGCTTGATGCGGGGGCTGGACGCGTTGAAGGCCTCCACCTGCGCGCGGCGCTTCGCGAAGTCGGACGACTCCATGAGGTCGTTCCACAGCTTCGGCAGCCGGTTGTCCTCCAGCTCCTGGCCATAGTGCGTGGTGTTGGTGTCGCCCACGCCGTCATAGAGGTTGCGCTGGCGCACGGCCTCCGGCGCCAGGCCCAGGGCGCTGGCGATGCGGGCCAGGATGTCCTCCATCACCAGCATGCCCTGCGGCCCGCCGAAGCCTCGGAAGGCGGTGTTGGAGACCAGGTGCGTCTTCGCCACGCGGCCCGTGTAGCGCACCGAGGGCACGTAGTAGCCGTTGTCCAGGTGGAAGAGGGCGCGGTCGGTGATGGACTCGGACAGGTCCAGGGACCAGCCGCCGTTGGACGTGAGGTCCGCCTTGAGCGCGAGCAGCCGGCCCGTGGCGTCGAAGCCCACCTCCCAGGCCGCGTGGAACGGGTGGCGCTTGCCGGTGACGGCCATGTCCACGTCCCGGTCCAGCATCCACTTCACCGGCCGGCCCGTGTGCACCGCCGCCAGCGCCACCAGCGCGGCGGGCGCGTTGCCTTGAGTCTCCTTGCCGCCGAAGCCGCCGCCCATGCGGGGCGCCTTCACCACCACGCGGCTTCGGGGCAGGTGCAGCACGTGCGAGAGGATGGCCTGCACCTCCGACGGGTGCTGGGTGGAGGACGTCACCGTGACGTCGCCGTCCTCGCCCACCTCCGCGAAGGCCGCGTGCGTCTCCAGGTAGAAGTGCTCCTGGCCGCCCATCGTCAGCACGCCGGCCAGCCGGTTCGGGCTGGAGGCGAGCGCGCTGTCCACGTCGCCCCGGCGGATGACGTGCGGGTCGGTGTGGAAGCTGCCCTGCTTCAAAGCTTCATCCAGCGTGAGCACCGCGGGCAGGGGCTCGTAGTCCACGACCACCTGGCGGGCGCCCTCGCGGCAGGCCTCGGGCGTCTCGCCGACGACGAGCGCCACCACCTGCGCGTGGAAGAGGACCTCGTCCTTCGCGAGCAGCGGCTCGTCGTGGCGGATGGGGCCCGTGTCGTTCATGCCCGGGATGTCCTCCGCGAGCAGCACCTTCACCACGCCGGGCACCTTCAGCGCGGCGCTGGCGTCGCGGCGGAGGATGCGCGCGTGCGCGTGCGGCGACAGCACCGGCCACACCGTCAGCATGGGGCGGCGCTGCGCGAGGTCGTCCACGTACTGCGCGGTGCCCGTCACGTGGCCCAGCGCGCTCTCGTGGTGCAGCTCGCGGCCCGCGTCCGCCGTGGCGACAGGAGCGCCCGGGGCGAAGCGCGGGCGGCCGTCCAGCACGGGGCTGCGCACGCCGGACGCGAACTTCTCCAGCAGCGACACCACCAGCCCGCGCCGGTAGTCCGCGCTGCCGCGCAGGTCGGTGAGCGGCGTGAACTCGCGCTCCAGCGTGGCGCGCACGCGGGCCACGGCCTCCGCGTTCCACGGGTGGCCCAGGAGCAGGGCCTCCGTCTGCCTCGCGCGCGCCGGCGTGGCCGCGACGCCGCCGTAGCCCAGCCGCGCGGTGCGCACGAGCCCCAGCGCGTCCGTCTCGATGCAGAAGCCCGCCGCGACGATGCTGATGTCCAGCTCGCGGCGCTTGGACACCTTGAAGCTGGCCGAGTGGCGCGTGAGCCCGCTGTCCTTCGCCGGGGCGTGGGGGATGACGATGAAGCGGACCACCTCGTCCGGCTGGAGCGCCGTCTTGCGGTACGCGAGGAAGAAGTCCGACAGCGCAATGGTCCGCTCGCCGCGCACGGACGCGAGCACCAGCCGCGCGTCCAGCGCGAGCAGCACCGGCGCCGTGTCCCCGATGGGCGACGCCGTCACCAGGTTGCCCGCGAGCGTGGCGCGGTGGCGGATCTGCCGCGAGGCGAAGACGTTGAGCATCTTCGCCAGATCCGGCACCTCGTGGCCCAGCGCGTCCTCCACGTCCACCAGCGACGCGGCGCCGCCCACGTACCAGCCGTCCTCCTCGCGGCGGATGGCGCGCAGGGACTCCACGCCCTCCGTGGAGAGGAGGAACGGATAGCGGCGGGACTTCTTGGTGATGTCCACGCCCAGCTCCGTGGCGCCGGCCACCAGCATCGCCTCCGGGTGCAGGGCGCGCAGCGCGAGCAGGTCCTCCCAGGTGGTGGGGCGCAGGAACAGGCCGTCGCGGGCCTCGTAGCGCAGGGGCGGCGTGGGGGAGGGCGGGCCCTCCAGCGAGACACCGGGGAGGCCGGGGCCGTCACCCTTCGCGTCGCGGGTGGCGAGCGCGTCCATCATCGCGTCGCGGATGGGGCGGTAGCCGGTGCAGCGGCAGAGGTTGCCGCAGAGCTGATCCGCCACGGCCTCCGGCGAGCCCGCGTCCTTGCGACAGTAGGCCTCCACCATGGAGACGACGAAGCCCGGCGTGCAGAAGCCGCACTGCGAGCCGTAGTGCTTCACCATCGCCTGCTGCACGGGGTGGGGCGCGGCGCGGCTGCCCACGCCCTCCACGGTGACGAGCTCCCGCCCGGCCACCATGGGCAGGAGCGCGATGCAGCTGTTGAACGCGCGCAGGGTCTTCTGGCCGTTCACGTCCCGGTCCACCATGGCCACGGTGCACGCGCCGCAGTCGCCCTCGGCGCAGCCCTGCTTCGTGCCCGTCAGCCCGCGCGCGCGCAGGTGGTCCAGCAGGGTGGTGTTGGGCGACGCGCCGTCGACCTGGACGGTCTGGCCGTTGAGCCGGAACTCGAAGGGGGTGCTCATTCCCCGGAGGATAGCAGGGGCTCGGGCGGCGGCTGAGCGCCTGCCTCATGGGCCTGTCCCGGGGCCAGGCCATGGTGGAGCTGGAGCAACCCGGCGGCGATGCTGACGGCCACCTCCTGCGGTGACTTTCCGCCGATGGGCAGCCCCATGGGGCACTGGACGCGGCCCACCTGCCGGGCGGGCACCCCCTTCGCCTCCAGCCGCTGCCGGAAGCGGGCCCACTTCGTGTCACTGCCGATGAGGCCGATGTAGCGGGCCGGCTTCTGGATGGCGAACGCGATGATGTCCTGGTCCACGTCGTGCCGGTGCGTCATCACCGCCACGTAGGTGCGCGCGTCATCCCAGACCGCGCGCGAGGCGAAGTCGTCCCAGGGCTCCTCGTGGCGGACCACGCCAGCCGGCACCCGCGGGGACTGGACCCACTCGGCGCGCTCGTCCACCAGGTGCACTCGGAACGGGGTGCCCTCCAGGATGCGGCACAGCGCCTGGCCCACGTGGCCGGCGCCGAAGAGGTACAGCTGGGGCCCGTGGTTCACGGGCTCGACGAAGACGTCCACGACCCCTCCACAGCACTGGCCCAGCTTCGCGCCCAGCGGATAGCGGAACGTGCGCGCCTGGCCCTTGCCCAGACAGGCGCGGGCATCCTGAAGCACGAGCTGCTCCAGGTGGCCGCCGCCAATGGTGCCGTGGAAGGTGCCGTCCGCGCGCACCAGCAGCTTCGCGCCGGGGGGCGCGGGCGTGCTGCCCTTGCACTCCGTCACCGTCACGACGGCGAACGGCGTGTCCTCCCGTGCCCACTCCGCCAGCTGGTGAACCCAGTTCCACATGCCGCCAGCGAGTCTGCCACGGCCGCCGTCCGGACGCGGACGCATGCTCGGGGGGCTCGATGTCTGGAATACCTGTTTTATGTCAAAGTCATGCGCTCCCCAAGCCCTGGAGGGGCGCATGAAGCAGTGGACTGGATTCGTGGTGGTGGTGCTGTCGTCGCTGGCGGTGCTGGGCTGTGGCGTGCCGGAGGAGGCCTTGGACGCGCCGGTGCTGGCCCAGCAGGAGGCGGGCATCGACATCTGTGGCAACGGCATCTGCTTCCGGACGGAGCTGAGTACGTGTCCTGCGGACTGCTGGTACGGCGGCTACTGCGGCGACGGCACGTGCAGCGGTTCGGAGGACAACTCCATCTGCCCCTCGGACTGTCAGCCCGGAGGCTGCGTGGCGCCGTCGAAGCCGTCGCCTGAGGCGACGCCGGTGCAGAGCATCGACATCTGCGGCAACGGCATCTGCTTCCGGACGGAGCTGAGTACGTGTCCCGCGGACTGCTGGTACGGCGGCTACTGCGGTGATGGCACGTGCAGCGGCTCGGAGGACAACTCCATCTGCCCCTCGGACTGCCAGCCCGGCGGCTGCTGACGCGGGCCTGTCGTTGGCGGACGCTTCCCTGGACGCCTGCCTTGAGGACGAGGAGGCGGGCGCCCGTTGCCGGGTCGGGAAGGCACACCACCTTTGCGCCAGACGATTTCAACCATCCGAATCAAGGAGATGACGTCATGGCCAATGCCGCCGCCGAACTCGAGACGCTGAACTCCTTCCTGCGGGGGGAGATCTCCGCCGTGGAGACCTACCGGCTCGCCTCGAAGCACATCGAGACCGAGGTCGCCCGGACGGAGGTGGAGGCCTGCCTCCATGACCACGAGAAGCGCGTGGAGGCGCTCAAGGAGCGCATCGCGAAGCTGGGAGGCGAGCCCGCGAAGGGCTCGGGGCCCTGGGGCATCTTCGCCAAGGTCGTCCAGGCGGGCGCGGACCTGCTGGGCGAGAAGCGCGCCATCGACGCGCTGGAGGAGGGCGAGGACCACGGCCTGAAGGACTACAACCGGGACGTGGACAAGCTCCACGGCGAGGCGCGCACCTTCGTACGTCAGCAGCTGCTGCCCTCGCAGAAGCAGACGCACGCGCGGCTCAGCGCCCTGAAGAAGAACCCGACCCTGCACTGAGCGTATTGGTTGCGCAGTGCCGGACATCCCAGGGCGCCCATCCCGGCTTCAGGGAGGGCGCCCTGTGGTGCATCGCACGTCCCCGCATCCAGGCCTGGAGGCGACAGGGGGCGTGCGATATGCGGAAGGACGGAGCTTCCGCCGGCGAAGGAGGGTGAAGCGCGCATGGTGCGTGAGCACACGGCGCCGGGGCCGCACGGGCCCGGCACCGACAGCGAGGATGTGGAGACCCCGTCTCCGCGTGCGACCGGCGTGCGCGCCGAGGCCCCCGGCCTGCCTTCCATCCCCTCCCCGACGACCGCCGACACCAGCTACGCCGCGGGCGCGCTGGGCACCGGCCTGGAGGTCCTCTTCACCACCTCCGAGCGCGCCCTCCAGTGGGCCTGGCGCGTGCTCCAGCTGGCGCGCGGCGTCGTGGATGCCACGCCGAAGGGCGACGCGTTCGTCCGCGAGGCCCGCGCGTGCGTGGTGGACTTCCTGGACCACATCCCGCCGCACGTGCGCCGCAGCGTCGAGGAGGTGCTCGTCTTCTGCAACCTCTGGCAGGCCGTGGGCGTGCGCCTGCGCCGCCGGGGTGACTTCCCCATGGGGGATGACGTGGCGTGGCGCCAGCTCTGCGAGGACGTGGAGCTGCTGCAACGCGCCGCCCAGGCCCGGCTGGGCACCGCCGCCGCGCTGGAGCACGGCCTGCTCAAGGACCTGGGCCGCCTGCGCGCGCTGGCCCTGTCCCGCGGCGACAGCGCCAACGAGGTCACCGTGGGCATGGAGGTCTTCACCCGCTGCATCGCGGAGCTGATGGCCGTGGCCAGCGCCGTGCGCCGCGCGTGGGAGGCCGTCGCCGGGGACCTGGCCGAGTCCTCCGCGTGGCTGTGCGCGGGCGACCCGGCCTTCAGCGCGTGGCTGGCGGAGCACCTGGTCGCCGCCGAGCCCGCGTGGGAGCGCACCCAGAAGATCGCCCGCTGGCTGCGCGACGTGGGCGCCTTCGCGGGCCAGCTCTGACGGCGCCCTTCGCCGGGCCCGCGCTCAGGGCTCGATGAGGATGCGGTGCCGGTGCAGCTCCAGGAGGATGTCCGGATCCAGGTCCGCCTGCTTGTGGTCGCGCAGGTGCTGGCGGACGGCCTCCACGGGCTTCTGGCCGGTGAACTCCACCAGCAGCGCGTACGCCTCACCGGGCAGCGCCACCGCGTCGTATTCGCTGTAGGAGCCCAGCGCGACGCTGCCGTCCGGCAGCCACTTCACCGTCGCGTCCGGGTTGAAGCGCAGCACGCGCGGCAGCGTGGGGGCGGTGGCCTGGGCGTGCAGCTTCTCCAGCACCTTCTGCTCGATGGTGCCGTCCAGGCCCAGCAGCCGCTCCAGCCCGTCGCGGGACACGGCGCGCACGGCGTCGTAGCAGGCGCGGTAGAAGTCCTTCTCCAGCCCGGCGTACCCCTTCCACAGCGCGGCGTACACCTTCGCCGGGGGCGCCGCGTCGTCCAGGTCCTCCACGGACAGGGGCGCGGTGGCCACCTCCGCCTTGTCGCGCCCGTCCAGGAGGAACTCCGGCATGAGCTGGAGCAGCGCGTGGCGCGACAGCTGGAACTCCGCCAGCGTCAGGTACGTCTTGAGCGACATCCAGAAGCGCTGACCGTCCCGGCCCGCCACGTACTTGCAGAAGAACGTGGAGCAGACCGACTCGCGGTACGCCCAGATGGTGCAGCCGCCGGACTCCAGCGCGTAGTACGGGCAGCGCAGCGACGATGCCCGGCCGAAGAACTGGTGCGCGTTCTTGTACAGGTGGTTGAACTTCGCCGGCGGCTTCACCCACTGCGGGCTCACGCCGATGCGGCTGTCGATCTTCGCCTCGATGCGCCGGCGCCCCTCCGCCATCTGGGGCGAGTCATCCGACAGCAGCGCCCCGACGAGGTAGTTGGGCAGCCGGGGGTAGTACGTGCAGCACTTGGTGTCCGGACGGAACAGGTGCTCCGCCCCGTCCACCGACTCCACCGTGGCCCGCGCGGAGGCGCGGCTCATGGCGCAGTTGGAGCAGGTGGCCTTCTCTTCCGTGGGCGCCTCCTGGCGGAAGAAGGCCGGGAGGAGGTCCTGGTAGAGGGCGGGCAGCGTCGAGAGGATGGAGGACATGGGAGCCGGTCTCAGGGGGCGTGGTCGGCCCAGTCCAGGTGGTAGGTGGCGGACTCGGGCGAGTGGCGGGTGCGGTGCAGGGTGAACTTCCGCACCCCCACGCGCAACATCCCTTCTTCCAGCACGCCGTCCACGAAGCCCTCCAGCGCCTGGGGCTCGTTGAACCAGAGGTCCGCCTGGGCCGGGCCCAGCACGGTGAGGCGTGTCTCCGTGTAGTTGTTGCCGCTGCGGAAGTTGTGCTGCATCCGCTCCAGCGAGCGCATGGGCCCCACCACGCGGGCCAGCGTGAGGACGGCGCCGCCCACCAGCGTCTGCGCGTAGCCCTCCACCATGCGCCGGCCCAGCAGGCGCCGGCCCTGCTCCACAGGCTGGTCCGGGTGGAGCGTGCGGGCCGTGTCCTCCAGGCACTCCACCCAGACGGCGAACGGATATGCGGCGAGCAGCGGGGCGTGGAGGTTGAGGCCGCGCGAGCGCAGCCGGTCCAGCAGCTCGGGCGTCAGGGAGGGCGCCAGCACCTTGCGATACAGGCTGTCCACGCTGCTGCTGAAGATGACGCGCTCGTCCCTCATGGCCCTCTGCCTTGCCGGGGGCCCGAAGCGGCCCCGGGCGCGCATTCTTCGCCCAGGGCCCCGGAGGAGGCCAGCCCCCAGGGGCCCACCCTCACCGCGCGTGCGCGCGGCGGAGGGCAGGCAGCCAGGGGCGTCAGTAGTGCACGGACAGGCTCACGCCGCTGTACGCGTTGAAGCCCCGGAGCAGGATCCACTGGCGGCCGGCGGTGGCCTGCGCCCCCAGGTTGCACGTCTCGTTGTTGCCTCCCAGGTAGGGCCGGCAGCTGTACGCGGTCGGGGTGGGCGCGGCGCCGAAGCGCGTGTAGAGGTCGACGTCCCCGGTGCCGCTGGAGATGGACACCGTGGAGGCCGTGTTCGCGGGCACGTCGAAGCAGAAGTACCGCTGCGACCCGGCCGCGCCGGAGAGCAGGGACACCGTGGTGTTGTTGGGCAGCAGGGTGCACGTGGGCGGCGGGGTCGTCGCGCCCACGCCCACCGCCAGCCACGCCGCGTCCACCGCGTCCTGGATGGCGGTGCCGTAGCCCAGGTTCACCGCCGCCTGCCGCGTCGCCGTCTTCGCCGCGGCGAGGTTGGTGGTGGAGGTGAAGAGGTTGGCGTTGGCGTAATAGAAGATGCGGGCCGCGGCCTGCACGCCGATGGCCGGCACGTTCACGGTCGTCTTTCCGCGCGGGTGCACGCCGCCGGTGGACAGCAGCTTGAACGCCAGGTTGGGCACGCCGGAGCCGTAGTGGACGTCCGTGGCGCTGGTGACGTCCGGGGCGTAGTCCAGCGAGGCCCCATCCAGCGCGGGGTCGTTCATGTAGCGCAGGGCGTCCCCGGGCGTGCTCGGCGTCCAGGCCGTCTCACCCAGCTGCCAGACGGACGCGGCGGTGCTCCAGGTGCCGGTGGCCCAGCTGGTACAGGTGGCGGCGAAGATGTCCGACAGCGACTCGTTCAGCGCGCCGGACTGGCCGCTGTAGATGAGGTCGGACGTGCTGTCCGTGACGGCGTGCGTGTACTCGTGCACCACGATGTCCGGGTCCCCGCACGGCAGCCCGAGCTGGGGCAGGCTGCCGTCGCCGCACACCAGCTTCGCGCCGTCGAAGTACGCGTTCGCGAAATTGGTGCCGTAGTGCACCTGCGCCAGCAGTTGGCCTCCCGTGCCGTTGTACGAGTCGCGGCCGAAGTTCTGCTGGAAGCAGTCGTAGAAGAGGCCCAGGTTGTCGTACGTCTTGTCGATGCCCGTGTCGCCCGTGGGCAGCTGGCCCTCCAGCCGGCACCAGCCGTTGGACGTGCCCCCCACCGAACAGACCTTGCGGTTGCGCGCGGTGTGGATTTCGGGCGTGCGCAGCACCTCGTGGCCGTCCGCCGCGCTCACGTAGACGCGGTCGCGCAGCGGCAGGCCGTCCTCGTGCTGGCCGGACACCACCACCTCGAAGGCGCGGACCAGCGCCGCTTCCGGGGCCGGACGGACGAAGACCTCCCGGACCGACTCCGCCAGGCCGCCGGAGGACGCCGCCAGCGCCGCCTCGCTCGCGGCCTCCGGGCTGATGCGCGCGGGGGCCGGCACGGGCTCGCCGTCGCGCGCGGTGCTGTTCACCGCGTATACCTGACCCTGCGCGTCCACGTGGACGATGAGCTCCTCGTTCACCACCGGCAGGCCGGCCTTGGTCTGCCCATAGCGCAGGTGCGTGTGGCCCAGCTCGTCCCGCTGGATGCGCTGGGGCACCACGTCCTTCGCCGTCAGCCGGAAGGCGGGCAGCACGCGCAGCAGGGTGGACTCCAGGAGGGCGTGCGCCTGCCAGGCGCTGGCCCCCGGAATGGGACGGCCCGCCGTGCCCAGCTCACCCTGGATGAACTGGGGAACGCCGTCCTCGTGCACCCCCAGCACCCGGGCGCCGGGCAGCGCGCCCAGGGCTGCCCGCAGGTCTCCCGTCCGGGCCTCGGCTGGAGACGAAGGGGCCTCTGCGCCGGGACCCCCGGCGCCGCAGGCGGACAGCGTGAACGTCAGGCCGGCGAGGAGCCAGCGTGTCTTGCGCGTCATGTAGATGCCCCCAGGGTCACAAAACGAGGATTTGAAGCCTTGCGAGCAAAGCATGGAGCACTGACTGTCAGGTGAATTCTTGGAAGACTGGGGGTGTTGGGAGGGAGGCGCGGGACGGAGGAGGGCACACGTCGGCGGCGGTTCACCCACCTGGGTGCTGTGCGGGCGTCCGGGCGTGAACTCCGGGCGTTGTGACGCGGGGCGCGGTGATAAGGACGGCCCCGCTGTTACCTCCCGTCATCCGTTCGCAAGGACCTTCATGCTCACGCTGCGCGGGGCTCCGGCCCTCTCCGAATTCAGGCTCGCCAAGCTGCTCGTCCGTTGCCGGGAGCGCGTGCCGACGGTGGCCACCCTCTACTCGGAGTTCGTGCACTTCGCGGACACGTCGGCGCCGCTGACGCAGGACGAGGCGGAGCGGCTGGGGCGCCTCTTGGAGTACGGCCCCCACGCGGCGAAGCGCGAGCGCACCGGCACGCTGCTGCTGGTGGTGCCGCGTCCGGGCACGGTGTCGCCCTGGGCCTCCAAGGCGACGGACATCGCGCACCACTGCGGCCTTGCGCAGGTGCGCCGCATGGAGCGAGGCATCGCGTTCTTCCTCACCGGCCCCGGCGGCCGGCCGCTGGACGCGAACGAGGCGGAAGGGGTGCAGGCGGTGCTGCACGACCGCATGACGCAGGCGGTGCTGCCCCGGCTGGAGGACGCGGAGGTCCTCTTCCGCACGGACGCGCCCCGGCCGCTCACGCGCGTGGACGTGCTGGGCGGGGGCGCGCGGCCCTGGTGCGGGCCAACGGTGAGCTGGGCCTGGCGCTGGCGGAGGATGAAATCGACTACCTTGTGGAGCGCTTCACGGAGCTGAAGCGCAACCCCACCGACGTGGAGTTGATGATGTTCGCGCAGGCGAACAGCGAGCACTGCCGCCATAAAATCTTCAACGCGTCGTGGACGGTGGATGGCAGGCCGCGCGAGCGCTCGCTGTTCCAGGCCATCAAGAACACCTTCGCCCAGAGCCCGGGCGGCGTGCTGTCCGCGTACAAGGACAACGCCGCCGTCATCGAGGGCTTCGAGGTGGAGCGCTTCTTCCCGCAGGGCGAGGCGCGCGAGTGGGGCACCGTGCGCGAGCCGGCCCACATCATGATGAAGGTGGAGACGCACAACCATCCCACCGCCATCTCCCCGTACCCGGGCGCGGCCACGGGCGCGGGCGGTGAGATTCGAGACGAGGGCGCCACCGGGCGCGGCGCGAAGCCGAAGGCGGGGCTCACGGGCTTCTCCGTCAGCCACCTGCGCCTGCCGGACTTCGCGAGGCCGTGGGAGGTGCCCTACGGCAAGCCGGACCGCATCGTGTCCGCGCTGGACATCATGGTGGACGGCCCGCTGGGCGGCGCGGCGTTCAACAACGAGTTCGGCCGGCCCAACCTCACCGGCTACTTCCGCAGCTTCGAGCAGCAGGTGCCCACGCCGGAGGGCGTGGAGGTGCGCGGCTACCACAAGCCCATCATGCTGGCGGGCGGCCTGGGCAACATCCGCGCGGACCACGTGAAGAAGGCCCCGCTGCGCGCGGGCGACAAGCTCATCGTGCTGGGCGGCCCGGCGATGCTCATTGGCCTGGGCGGCGGCGCGGCGTCGTCCATGGCGCAGGGCGCGAGCGCGGCGGACCTCGACTTCGCCTCCGTGCAGCGTGACAACGCGGAGATGGAGCGCCGCTGCCAGGAGGTCATCGACCAGTGCTGGATGCTGGGCGACAGCAACCCCGTGCGCTCCATCCACGACGTGGGCGCGGGCGGCCTGTCCAACGCGCTGCCGGAACTGGCGCACGACAATGCGCTGGGCGGCCGGCTGGAGCTGCGCGAGGTGCCCAACGACGAGCCGGGCATGTCCCCGGTGGAGATCTGGTGCAACGAGGCGCAGGAGCGCTACGTGCTGGGCGTGGCGCCGGAGGACCTGCCGCGCTTCGCCGCCCTTTGCGAGCGCGAGCGCGCCCCCTTCGCCGTCCTGGGCGAGGCCACCGCGGAGCAGGTGCTCACGCTCACGGACCGGACGCTGGGGGACACGCCCATCGCGCTGCCCATGGACGTCCTCTTCGGCAAGGCGCCGCGCATGCACCGCGAGGGCGTGTCGCGCCCCCTGGAGCACGCGCCGCTGAGCGTCCCGTCCGACTTGAAGGCCGTGGCGCACGCGGTGCTGTCGCACCCGACGGTGGCGGACAAGTCGTTCCTCATCACCATTGGCGACCGCTCCGTGGGCGGCCACACCGCGCGCGACCAGCTGGTGGGCCCGTGGCAGGTGCCGGTGGCGGACTGCGCGGTGACGCTGTCCTCGCTGATGTCCGACACGGGCGAGGCCATGGCGCTGGGCGAGCGCACGCCGGTGGCGCTGGTGGACGCGGCGGCCTCCGCGCGCATGGCGGTGGGCGAGGCGCTCACCAACCTGGCGGCGGCGCGCATCGCGAAGCTGTCGGACGTGAAGCTGTCCGCGAACTGGATGGCGGCGGCGGGCAGCCCCGGCGAGGACGCGAACCTCTACGCGGCGGTGCACGCGGTGGGCATGGAGCTGTGCCCGGCGCTGGGCATCGCCATCCCGGTGGGCAAGGACTCCATGTCCATGCGCACGCAGTGGCAGGAGGACGGCCAGAAGAAGGCGGTGACGGCGCCCCTGTCGCTCATCATCACCGCGTTCGCGCCGGTGCTGGACGCGCGCGTCACGCTGACGCCGCAGCCGGTGGACCTGGCGGGGGACACGCGCCTGCTGCTGCTGGACGTGGCGAAGGGCCGGCAGCGGCTGGCGGCCTCCGTGCTGGCGCAGGTGCAGCAGCAGGTGGGCCCGGAGTGCCCGGACGTGGACGACCCGGCGGCGCTGAAGGGCTTCTTCAGCGCGGTGCAGGAGCTCCACGCGGCGGGCGTGCTGCTCGCGTACCACGACCGCTCCGACGGCGGCCTCTGGGCCACGCTCGCGGAGATGGCCTTCGCGGGCCACTGCGGCCTGGACGTGGACCTGTCCCCGCTGGGCGGTGACGCCGTGGCGGCGCTCTTCAACGAAGAGCTGGGCGCGGTGGTGCAGGTGCGCGCGTCAGACGTGGCGCGAGTGCGTGAAGTCCTCACCCGCCACGGCCTGGGCGCGCACGTGCATGAGCTGGGCGCCCCACGGCTCAGCAGGTGGTGCGCGTGCGGCACGGCGCGCGGGAGTTGCTCACGGAGGAGACGGTGGCGCTCAAGCGCACCTGGTCGCGCGTGAGCTACGAAATCCAGAAGCTGCGTGACAACCCCACCTGCGCGGAGGAGGAGTACGCCGCCAAGTGCGACGCGCAAGACCCGGGCCTGTCGCCGGTGCTGACCTTCGACCCCAGGGTGGACGTGGCGGCGCCGTACATCGCGAAGGGGGCCCGGCCTCGCGTGGCGGTGCTGCGCGAGCAGGGCGTCAACAGCCAGCAGGAGATGGCGGCGGCGTTCACGCGCGCGGGCTTCACCGCGGTGGACGTGCACATGAGCGACCTGCTGTCGGGCCGCGTGTCGCTGAAGGACTTCCACGGCGTGATGGCGTGTGGCGGCTTCAGCTACGGCGACGTGCTGGGCGCGGGCGGCGGCTGGGCGAAGTCCATCCTCTTCAACCCGCGCACGCGTGACGCCTTCTCGGAGTTCTTCGCGCGGCCGGACAGCTTCGGCCTGGGCGCGTGCAACGGCTGCCAGATGTTCGCGCAGCTGCGCGAGCTCATCCCCGGCGCGGACGCGTGGCCGCGCTTCGTGCGCAACGCGTCCGAGCAGTTCGAGGCCCGCCTGGGCACGGTGGAGATTTCTCCGTCGCCGTCGCTCTTCTACAAGGGCATGGAGGGCAGCCGGATGCTCATCGTCGTGTCGCACGGCGAGGGGCGGGCGGAGTTCGCCAACGCGGAGGCCGCCGCGCGCTTCAACACCTCCGGGCTGGTGACGACGCGCTGGGTGGACAACCGGGGGCAGGTGGCGGCGAAGTACCCGGCCAACCCCAACGGCTCGCCGCACGGCATCGCGGGGCTCACCACGAAGGACGGGCGCTTCACCATCACCATGCCGCACCCGGAGCGCGTGCACCGCACCGTGCAGCACTCCTGGCACCCGGCGGAGTGGGGCGAGGACGGCCCCTGGATGCGCATGTTCCGCAACGCCCGCGTCACCCTGGGCTGACGCCGTCCGGCGTCATCGCAGGAAGGCGTCCCGCACGGCGTCCAGCAACGGGTTGGCACCGGTCTCCGGATCGGTGCAACCCTGGTTGAGCGTCCAGACGATGGTGCCGCCGTAGCCCTCCTGCTTCACGAACGCGCCCTTGGCGGCGATGGCCTGCGGGCTGTCGTAGGAGATCCACGTCACCGTGCCGTCCTCCACGAGCTTGCCCGGAGCGAACGTCACGTAGCTGGCCTGGGCCTTCTCGTCCCACTGGTACTTCCCCTGCTTCGAATAGCGGAGGATCTTCTTGTAGGTGAACGAGTTGTCCCCGCCCACGTAGTCGGACCAGTTCGTGAAGGGCTGGTAGGGGCCGGTGATGTGGCGCCACGCGAGGCCGTAGAAGGGGATGCCGATGCCCAGCTTCGCCTTGGGGATGCCCGCCTTCACCCACAGCTCCAGGCTGGACGCGATGGACGTGGGGTGCAGCCCCTGTTCGCCCTTGAGCGCGGACGTGTGCCAGGACTTCCAGCCGTCCCACGCACCAATCATCTCGTAGGACATCAGGTTCATCTGGTCGAAGGACTTCGCCAGCTCCGCGAACCAGGGGTCGGCGTCAGCGGGGAAGTTGGTGTTGATCCAGTGGAGGGGGAAGGTGAGGAGCATCTTCGGCCGCGCCTCGCGCAGGGCCTTCACGAGGGCCAGCAGTTTGGGCCGGTCCTCCCTCTCCACGGGCTCCCAGTCCAGGTCGAGCCCGTCGTAGCCGAAGTCATCCATCGCCTTGAGCAGCGAGCGGACGAACTTCGCGCGGTTCGCGTCGGACGCCGCGCCCACCCACCCGTCGTGCTCGCCGGAGCCGCCCACCATGATGAGCGCCTTGCGGCCCGCGGCGTGCGCGCGCTTCGACAGCGTGCGGGCGATCTCCGGCCCCCGGTCGTTGTCGAACTTCGTGCTCAGCGTGCCGTCCGCCTTCGGCGTGACGCGGCCCACGAGGATGTGCGTGAGCGCGCTGAAGTCCACCTTCTCCGGCGGATACTCATCCGCGTTCCAGCCCGTGTAGTAGCCCGACACCCACTTGCCGCCCTGTCCCGGACGCCCGCTCGCGGCGAGGGACGCGCCCACCACCACACTGGCCTCGGCCAGCTGGCTCGGGTCCGCCTTGCTCCGGGCCAGCACCCGGTACGTGCCCGGCCTGCGGGGCGCGGTGTAGACGCCGGTGGGACTGATGGTGCCCCGCTCGTTTCCGGGCTCCACGCTCCAGGTCACCGCCGGGTCCTTGCTGTTCGTCACGGTGGCGCGGAAGGCGTGCTTGGCGCCTGGAGCCAGGAAGACCGCGGGCGTGTCCAACGTGAGGCTCACCGCCCTGGGGCCCTGCTCGATGCCGATGTCGTCGAAGAAGAGGGGCGGCAACGTCTTGCCGCTGTCCTCCTGGAGCCACAGGCCGGTGATGCGCGTGCGGCCTTCGGGCAGCAGCTTCGCCAGCGGCACACGGCATGTCGTCCACGTGTTGGCGGGGATGGTGCTGCCCGCGCAGGTGGGGCCCAGGGGCACGCCCACGGGTTGCTCGGAGCCGATGACGACACGCGCGCGCACCGCCGCGTTCGCGCCGTCCTTCCCGCCGTGCACCTTCAACACCAGCGTGTCCTCCGGTGACACGTCGAAGCCCGGGTGGCCGAAGTACAGCGCCTCCCACGGCCCCAGCGTCACGGAGATGGCGTGGCTGCCGGAAGACCCGGGGACAGCGGCGCTCATCGCGTGCGCGCCCGCCCACGTCAGGTCGTCCCAGGGCGGTGCCAGCCGGTCCTGGTAGAGCCACGTCACCTGGGGTGGCGTGGGCGGTGTGGCCTTCGGGGGTGGAGCCCCCTGGGAAACACCTCCCAACAAGAGCGCGGTGAGCAGAACCCGGAGTCCGGCCGGAGGTCGTCGCATGGTCTCCCATTCTCACAGAGGACGGGGAGACGCGTCGTGCCTCAAGAGGCCAGGTGGGGCGCGGGGAGTTCTCCAATCAGCCTCGCGACCCGAGCCTCCCCGTGACGCCGCGCGCCTTGGCGGAACACAGCAACGAGGCCACGGGGGGCCGGAGCGGACGTACAGGAGGTCCGCGGACAGAGTCCCCCTGCCGGGAGCGATGTCCGCCAACTGGTCCGACTGTCGGACCAGTTCGCGCCGAGTGCCGCCGGAGGCCGGGCTGTCCCGGCGAGTGCTGAGGACGGTGGGCCCTTGAGTCCATGTCAGACCCCTCTGGTTGGATGGGCGAAGCATTGGCGAGAAGGGCGGCGGCGATGGTGCGGGTAGGGCTCGTGGCGTACGTGGAAGAGCAGATCGAGCGGGACATTTCGCTGGGACGGCTGCCGAGGAACGGGCGGTTGGCCTCGGAGCGGATGATGGCTCGCTGGTATGGGGTGAGCCGGGGCACGGTGCGCGAGGCCTTGCGGCGGTTGTCGGCACGGGGCCTGGTGGTGCAGCGTTCCGGAAGCCAGACACGCGCTTTGGCACTGGACGAGTCGTTGACGCTGGAGAACCTGAGCCTGGCGCTGCATGGCGAGCGCTCCCAGGAATGCCGGCGACTTCTGGAGGGCTTCTTCAGCCTCAAGCGGCAGGTGCTGGTGGAGCTGCTAGCAGACTGCTGCGCGAAGGCTTCCCTTATCGAGTTGCGGCTGCTGACGGACATCTGCTTCCAGCTCTGGGATGCGGCGCGCTGGCACCCCGGAGAGCGCTGCGCGCAGCTGGAGTTCGAGTTGTTACGGCAGGCGGCCCAGGTGGCTGGACGTCCTGGGCACCTGCTCCTCATCCAGTCGCTGCAACGGGCCTTCAGGGGCAACGCGGCCCGGCTGTTGACCTTCATGGGGGGTGAATCGCTGCGTGAGTGGGCCATCTGCGCGAACCATGCTCTGGACGAGCGCGACATGCAGACGCTCCAGCAACAGCTGCCGGTGTTGCTGAAGGCGTGTGATGAGCTGGTGCTCAACCAATTCGCTCCGGTTCCTCAGGAGGCTGTTTCCCTGGAGGTGCACCTCGCGCAGCAATGCAGCCTCAATGCCCCCGCGTCAGCCTCCGCGCAGGATGATGCGCTGGAGGCGCTTCCCTGCGTCGAAGAGCGTGGCCTTGGCTGTCCGCCGTCGACCGCCGAGAATGGAGCTGCGCTGGAGGCACACCCTTGCGTTGAGACGCATGAACTCGGCACGCTCGTGTCAACCACCAGGCAGGACGATGCGCCCGGGGCACTTCCCTGTGTTGAGCCGCGTGGCCTCGGCGACCTCGTGGCCGCTACCGCGCAGGACGCTACGCGAGCGGCCCGCTCATGCGTTGAGTCGCGTGGCCCCGGCCGCATCGCACCAGCCGCCGAGGAGACCGAGCCGCTCGGAGTTGCCCCCGGTCCCCATGGGCGGGCCCTTCCCAGGGAGTCGGACAGCGAGGTGCTGAGCTGTCCATCCACTCCGGGGGCCGTCCCGTGCGAGCCCGGTGGCGAGGGCGCTGGGAGAGACGTGACGGGCGCGACCTTGGGCCACGTGCCCGACTGTCGGACGAACTGGGACGCTCTGTCTCCGGACGGTGGCCTCCCGTTTGAGGTTCCACCCACCGGCTCCCGCGGACAGGTGTGCAAGGCGGGCGGATCGCTTCACGGCGCTCAGCGCCCCCTGGGGCGGTGGGCCGTGCGCCTCTTGCGCTTCATTGCCCGTTCTCTTGGGTTCCCTTCTTCGTGAGCGCCGGTTGACCTCGTACGCCTCCGCCCCAGCCGGGCTTCGGCGCCGGAGGTGTCAACGAACTCCTGTGTCCGGCTCAGGCCCGGACCAGCTCGATGGGGCTGCCTTCGGGGACGTGCTTCATCGCCACGGAGTTCATGCAGTAGCGCAGCCCCGTGGGTGGCGGACCGTCCGGGAACACGTGGCCCAGGTGGCCGTCGCAGCGCGCGCAGCGGACCTCGGTGCGGACCATTCCGTGCGACACGTCGCGGATCTCCGTCACGGAGTCCTCCGACAGCGTCTGCGTGAAGGACGGCCAGCCGGTGCCGGACTCGAACTTCGTGCCGGACTTGAACAGCGGGTTGTTGCAGCCCGCGCATACATAGGTGCCCGGCGTCTTGGTGCCGAGGAAACAGCCCGACCCCGGGTACTCGGTGCCGTGCTGGCGCAGCACCTGGAACTCCTCGGGGGTGAGGCGCTTGCGCCACTCTTCGTTGGAAAGGTTGAGCTTGTCCGCCATGGGTCCTCCTCCACGTTTCGGGCCTTGAAGCCCGGAGCACGGCCTTGGATGCACCGCCCGCCTTCGCGTCGCACCCTATACCAGGGAAGCAGACAGGGGCTTGTTGCCCTGGCGACACGCCTCGCGTCCCGGCGGGCCTCCACTCCTGCTGCGAAGGGAGCGGTGCGCTAGTTGTACTTCCCCAGGGCGTCGCGCCCGCCACCAGGAGGCCTGCCGATGCGGATTTCGGAACTGATGACCCGGGACGTGAAGACCATCGACGCGGACGAATGTCTGCGCTCCGCCACCGAGCGGCTGGAGTCCTCGGGCCTGGGCGCGTTGCCCGTCACGGAGCACGGCCGGCTGGTGGGCCTGCTCACCGACTCGGAGCTCTCCCTGTGCTCCACCGTCCACGGTCATGACCCCGACGTCACCACCGTGCGCGAAGCAATGTCCGCGCCGCTCGTCACCTGTCCGGAGGACGCGCCGCTGGAGGCCGGCGAGCGTCTGATGGAGGAGCACCACGTGAGCCGCCTGGTCGTCGTGGATGCCGAGCATCATGCCGTTGGCCTCCTGCGTCTGGCCGACGTCGCCTCCGAGCCGCTCACGCTGCTGCGGCCCGGCGAGCCGCTGGAATACCTGAGCCTCTATTCCTGAGCCGCTGGCGCGCTCACACGTAAGGGCGGCGGCGGTGAAGCCGCGGTCCAGCAGCTCGAGGAACACCTCGGGGGAGATGGCCGCGCGGGCGGACCGCTGACGGCGCAGCGCCTCACGGAAGGCCACGCGCCAGGCTCCGACCCGCAACGCCGCGACCCGCCGCGCGAGCGGGTCGCCTTCCGGGGCGCCGACGTTGGCGGCGAGCATGCGGCCGAGGTCGCGCTCCAACGCCTCGGACAGCTCGCGCGCCCGGGCCCGGAGCGAGGGGCTGTCGGCCACGACCTTCCAGAAGCCAGCAGTGGCTGGGTTCATCTTCACGAGCCCGTGGCGCTGCTCGGCCAGTTCGTGCGTCAGCGCCCGCAGCGCCGCCACCGGTGCGCGGCGACCCCGGCCGTCCAGGGCGTCACACAAGAACGTCTGCACCTCGTCGCTCCGGTCGAAGAAGAGGTCCTCCCTGCGGGGGAAGTCGTTGAACACCGTCATCTTCGGGACGTTGGCCGCGGCAGCCACGTCGTCGATGGTGACGTGCTCGAAGCCGCGTTCGGCGAAGAGCTTCCGTGGCGATGTTCGAGATGAGCTGGCGCGTCTCCCGCTTCTTGCGCTCGCGCAGGCCGTCGGGTCTGGCGCTCGGCGGCTGGTCGGTCTCGGGCATGTTGGAAAAGCAGGCCGGGTATGAAGTTGTGCTCGGTATAAAAACAAGACGGATTCGTCGGCGCGGATCCGCGTGGAGTCGACGTGGAGGTGGTGATGGTAGGCGCGGGGCCCACGGGCCTGCTTCTGGCGCGCGAGCTGGCACTCGGTGGGTGGGGGCGGTGGTGCTCAGGCGGCGCAGCGAGCCTGATCCGGTCCTCAAGGCAGGTGGCATCGGGGCGGTGGCCAGCGCGGCACTCGAGGGGCGGGGATTGGGACCGGCGCTCGACGCCGAGGAGGCCGCCGCGCTCGAGGTGATGAAGGCGCTGACGAGGTCATTCGGTGGCAGGAAAGCCCACAGGCGCGTGGAGCCCGTCGTGGCGGCGGCCACTTCGCGGGGCTGTCCCTCCTCGACCAGTGCGTGGAGCCCGTCGTGGCGGCGGCCAGTTCGCGGGGCTGTCCCTCCTTGACCAGTCCTTGCAACGCGAGCCCGGCCGCAGGTCGCGCGGGGGCCCGCAGGCTGGGACCGAGCGCATCCTGGCCGGCCACGCGTGCGCTCAGGGGCGAGGTGTGGCTTGGGCACGCCGTCGAGTCGTTCGACGACACCGGTGCGCGTAGGCGGGTCGAGGCACGGCCCTGGCGGTCCAATGTTGCTCGAGGCGGCGCTCCTGGTGGGCTGCGACGGAGGCCGGAGCACGGTGCGCAAGCAGGCCGGTTTCGACTTCCTCGGCACGGCTCCGACCCTCACCGGCCACCAGCCCCTCGTCGAGATGGATCACCCCGAGCCTCTCGCGCCACTCGGCTGGCGGCGCACGGCCGGGGGGATGCTGTCCCCTGACCCAAAAACCGGGCGCGTGGCCATCCTGGAGTTTGACGGACCGCCGGCCCATCGCGAGGCGCCCGGGACGGCCGCCGAGGTCGAGCAGAGCCTGCGGCGCGTCAGCGGGGGGACGTGCGCATCATGGCGCTTCACCCGGCGACGCGCTTCAGCGACACCTCGCGCCTGGTGTCGAGCTACCAGAGGGGGCGTGGGCTGCTGGCTGGCGATGCCGCCCACGACCACTCGCCCTTCGGAGGGCAGGGGCTGAAAGTCGGCCTGCTCGACGCGGTCAACCTCGGCTGGAAGCTGGCCGCCACGGTGCAGCGGCGTGCCCCCGACGGCCTTCTCTCCACGTACACCTCCGAACGCCACACGGTGGCGGCACGCGCGCTCGACAACACCCGCGCCCGGTTCGCGGTCATGCGCCCAGACTCCCAGACGACCGCGATGCGTGAGCTCATGGCCGAGCTGCTGACCACCCAACCCGACGTCAATCGCTCGTTCGGCGAGATGCTCAGCGGCGTCACCACGCGCTACGACCCAGGTGAAGAGGATCCGCTCGTCGGGCGCCTTGTCGCCGACGCCGGGCTGACGGTCGACGGGAGGGACCTCGCCTGTACTCGCTGATGTGCGATGGCCGCGGGCTCCTCGTCGATGGCGGTGGCATCGCATCCGAGCAATGCGCCGCGGTGGGTTCACGGCTGCGGGTGGTGAGGGCTGCCGGGGCGCGCTCGATGCTGGTCCGCCCAGATGGCTGCCTCGCATGGGCCGGGCGCGAAGGTGGGCTGCGCCCCGCGCTCGAGCGCGGGTTTCCGGCCCCCTGACGGTTCAGGGCCGGGCGCGAAGGTGGGCTGCGCCCCACGCTCAAGCGCGGGTTTCCGGCCGCCTGACTGTTCAGGGGCGGGCGCGAAGGCGGGCTGCGCCCCGCGCTCCGCGAACGAGCGCTGGTCCCCGGCCCCCTGACGGGTCTGGGCCGAACTGCACCGCGAGAGGCCGGGATGCGAGACGCTGCCCGCATCCCGGCCCCCATTTTCAGCCCGCCACTGCCGGCTGGCACGCGGCGGACAGCCACGCCACGGCGTCATCCCAGGGCAGGTCGCGCTGGGAGCCGTCGCGCTGCCGCAGCCGGACACCCTTCGACTCCACCTCGCGGCCACCCACCACCGCGAGGAACGGCACGCCGTCCTCGTGCGAGCCCAGGACCTTCTTCGACAGCGACTCGCCCCGCACGTCCGACCGCCGACGCGGGAGCCTTGACCTCGGCGCTTGCAGTCGCACTGCTCATCGTGT